>JANOWX010000086.1:0-1885 GCA_031418175.1 Acidobacteriota bacterium
GTCTCAACAAACGGCGAGTAACATTTCAACCAATAATAAAAACGGGTAAAAACGGGTAAAAACGGGCGCATCTTAGCACAGCCGCTGCAAGGTAAATTCATTGCTCCCCAAATTTAACATCCTTTACAAAAGCTTTTCCCCCACTTAACCATCGCCGCCCGGCTTTGCGCCAAGATATACTCGCTGCCGCAGTAGTATTCGGCGCGAACGCGCGCGGCCAACGGCATTGGAATAACAAACACCATCGTGATTCGTAAGGAGTCATTTATGTCGCATTGCGACGCCTTCGACTTTAGACAAAGCAAGAACCGTAGCTGTGCTATCACAGGCAGGTTGATTGCTTAAATTTCCGTTTGCCGTAAGCCGTCAGGCGCTCTTTGATAATGGAACGACCTTTTTTCGGCGCTTGGGCGTCAGTTTGTACTTGGTCGGGCGGCTTCTGGGCTTGCCCGTAGGCCAGCCTGGCGCTTTTCCTCGCGGTCGTACCTCGCTGACCGGTGTACCGACTTGCGATAAATGGTCTGGCAGGCTCTGGATGACCCGATTGGGAGTCAGTGCGGCCTGCGGCAGCGGCTTTTGCCAGGGCAGTACTTTTTGCGCGACTTGGTCGCGCGCCAGGTACAGTTCCCACTCCAGCAATTGCACGCCCATCAACCAGTGATCGCTGCGGGCCGCTTCCTGCACTTTCGGCAAATCCGCGTACAGCCGTTCTTTGCGAAAGCGATTGGCCGGTTCAATGCACCAGCGCTGCGCGCTCGTGTCGTACCAAGCGCGCACCGTCACCGTTTGCTCCGGCTTGCCGTTGTACGCCGTATACCAATGCGGATCAGGCGGTGATTCACGCTCGCTGTGAATCTGCGAACGGATCAGGTCAATGGCGACGAACTGCCCTTGGTTGCGCCAACCCAGGTCGCGCCATAACTGCAATTCGACGCGCCCGTGGCGCGCATCTTCAAAAGCGACGGTTTCATCCGGCGCTCCCCAAGTCGCCGGATCAACACAGCGAAACTTGGTGCCAAAGGTGGGACGCCGTCCGCGTCCGCCGTAATCTTCCGGACGCGCGCGGCGATAGAACACCCCATCATCGCGCGTCCGCGCGACGGCCTGTACGGCTTTGCCTTGCAACGGCGCAAAGAAGCGTTTGTTGCCGTAAGCGCCATCCAGCGCCGCGCGCCAATCCATCTCGGAAGGCGTATCTAAACCCAGATGCAAGACTTGCTGCGCGGCGACGGCGGTGGCCTTGTCCGTCGGCGCCAGCCGTTTAATGTTGACCGCCGGCGCGAAACTGCTGCCGCGTTGCGGTGTCCAAGCGACGATGGAATACGGCAAGCCGATCAGTACGCCGCGCCCATGCGCTTCGCGCGCGGCCCCGTGGTAGTAGACCCGTTCACGCAAGGTCGGCGAATGCAAGCGCCGCAACCCCGTCACATCAATGGCGAAGTGCGCTACGTCAGTGGTGGGTATCTGCGCCAGACAGAGTTCATTGAGCTCCTGTGCGTCGTAACGCGCTTCGGCTAACGCCTGATAAGCGCTCGGCCACTGCCGGGTGCAGGCGGGCGCCAACGACAATTCGGCAAACGAACCGGCGTGCGGCGTTTGTATCACCGCATCCAGTAATTCAAAGAACGCATCTTTGCCACGCGAGAAAAGTTGATACGCTTGCTGGCGAAAACGACGCAAGCGCGTAAAATCCGGTTGGGTAGTTGGTTTCGTCATAATCCCAACTCGCCCAACGGCGGCGCGGATGCAAGTCCCGCCGCCACTTTTCAAGGTTCAAAATCAAAAAACCGGTTATCTAAAGTCGAAGACGCCCTGAAACAATGAAAACGGCAGGGCCGAATGTCCGACAAGCTGCCAGCTTGTCGTTGACCCTGAATGCGACCGA
>JANOWX010000087.1:0-2806 GCA_031418175.1 Acidobacteriota bacterium
CTCTTCCTGGCCCGCAACGACCGCGCGCTGGCGCTCACCCACGCGCGCCAAGCCGTGCAGATCGAACCGCAAAACCGCGACGCCATCGCGTTGAAGCAACAAATCGAAACCGGGCGCTAAAGGGCAATGAGTAAGGCAAGCTATTTGCAAGCCGATAAAACCGCCGCAAAAAGCCACAAAAGCCGCAAAAGAAATCAAACCAGTCAAAACGGTTTTGCGTTTTTTGCGCCTTTTTGCGGCAAGCAATTTCCTTGCCTTAATCTCATTGCGCTAAAGGGCCTTGATCCGCTCCAGCAAAGCACGATCATTGGCCGCGCGTTTGGCGAACGCTTGCAAGGGCGCGACGCTGGTTTTCATCACGGCCCAGAACGGCAGCCCCTCCAACAATTTATCCAATTCATCGTTGTCAGCGGCTTCAACGACGAAGCTGGCCGAGCGCGTCCCGGCCAAGACCCCGCCCGCCACCACCTTCCCTGCTGCCTGCAACCCAACCAGTGCATCGAAGCTGGGCAATATTGTTTCTTCCACCATCTGGCCTAATTGCTGGGGCGCAAACAGCGGCCCCGGTTCGACGAATTCCATTGTGACAAGGTATTGCATAATTCTTCCTCCGTTGGTTGTGACTGCTTCACGCGCTCTGCGGATCGGCGTGGAATAACTTGCTGACGATCCGCCAGCAGCCTTCGGCTTTGAGCAACTGAAAGTAATCCGTGAAATCGTGCGCGTGGTACTTATCCATCGCCAATCCCACCGTCGCCGCCTGACCAGTAACTTGAATGGACGTGATGATGAACTGCGTCGCTTCACCGCTGTTGGCCGGGGCTGGCTGTGCGGCAACATAATCAAACAGCCCTTGGATCGGGGTAACAAACAAATCCGCCCCCTTCCAGCCGAACATAGAGGCTTGCGGGTGAAAGGCCTGCCGCAATGACGCGACGTTCCCATTGCGGACGCCGTCAATGTACAGGTCAATGACTGCGCGGATGCCTTCCAACTCAGGACAACGTGCGCTCATTATTTTGCTCCTTTGGTTATTCTTCCTCTTTGATGAGCGTTATTAGCTGCGCCGCCAATTCCGGTGTTACTTGGACATTGTGGGCGGCCAGCGCGTGTTCGGCGGCCTGGCGCAGAATTTCTTCCTCACTGGCGGCGCGAATTTCCCCTGCGCAATCAAACCCGGCATCACGACAATGCAATGTTTTCATAGTTACTCCTTTCTTTGAAATGTTGTTACTTTAGTTACTCACATTTACAGCTTCTTCAAGGTACTTCAAGTTACTACGATTGGATCACGCCAAGCTGCTTCATCAGATCGAGTTGATCCACACACATCCAATGCTCGGCGATCAGCCCATCCGCGATGCGGTAAATGATGATAAACGGCAGCGCCACCGCCTTGCCAGTCGGTGCGATGCCCTGCAGATCGCCCTGATGCGTGCCTTGAAAGCGCGCCCGCACCGTGACCTTGTCACCTTCGGCAATCAGGTCGTCGGCAAACAGTTCGTAGCGCGGGAAGGCGGCTTCAAAAAACGCCACGTGCCCCAACAGCGCCGGATCGTTGGTGTAGGCGCGCACCAGTGTTTCGGGTTTCAGTTGGCCGCTCAGCGCGGCGAAGTAACGTGCGACGAGGTTTTTATTATCAGCAATAGACATTGTGTTAGCTCCTGTTACTCAAGTGTTTTGCCAGCCAGGGTTGGTGACATCCCGCGGATCGAAGTGGTTCTCTTGCTCGGTGATTGCGCCCGCCGCATTCACCGTGAAGCGGTCGGCCACACGCAACGTGGCGGGCGGCATAACGACGTTGAGCGTGATTAAGGCCTCGGCGCAAACCGCCGTGAGTGCTTCATTGAAGTAACACTCCTGCACGGTAATCTCCGCGCCCGCCAACGCCGGTTCCAACGGCCCCCACCATTGCGCGCGCAACGCCGCCTTGCCGTTGAGCGGCTGATTGACGCCGCCCGGCGCCAGCGGCGCGCGCAGGCTCACCGATTCCGCATACGGAATCGCCGCAAAGTCTTTTTGCCGGAGCGCCTCGAAATAGGTTTCGACGATCTTGCGCAGTTGCGCTTGGCGCGCGGCGGCAGTTGGTGCTTCATTCATTGCGCGACTCCTTTTCAGGCCGGTGTGTTGGTGTTCCAAATATCAACGTGCAGCTTCCACGCGCCGCCGTCGTTTTTCCACACGACGACGTATTTGCCCACATCGGTTATGGTCGTGCCGGGCGCGGCCTTTTCTGGGGGAAGTTGAATGGTCAGCGTGTACTGGCCGATCTCCACAGCCAGATCGCCGCGTGTTTCCAATTCGACGGTTTCCAGCTTGGCCGCCGTGATGCCCATTGCCATCGCACCTTGCCAGAAAGCCGTGATCGCCGCCGTGCCATTCATCGGCTGGCCGTTGGGCGGCAGCAAGCGCGCGTCGGCGGTGTAACAAGCGGCGACCCCGGCGGCGTCGCCGCGCTGAAAGGCGCTCATGAAATTTTGATTGGCGGCGTCAACCGCCGATTGAATGTCGCTCATAGAGTTCTCTCCTTTGAATTATTGTGTGGTAAGGCATTGACCGCGATTGCACCTGACGAACACGAACACGGTTGGTGCTAACCCGTGCCCCCCTGGGTTGCCAAAAACAATCGCAGTCAATCTGGTAAACAGCGTCGCGCATCTTTTGCCACGCGGATCGCTCAACCGTCAATCGCGCTACGGCGCAAAATAGCCCGACGCATCCAAAATCAAATCGGTCGTGAATTGCGTCAGCACCTTGAATTTGCCGTCCGCCGTGCTCAAGCCCACAATGTAATGCCGGTTGTAAC
>JANOWX010000088.1:0-15280 GCA_031418175.1 Acidobacteriota bacterium
CATCTCTGAAGCAGCCCCGCAGGCTGGAAGCGGTGCGCACCCAGGTTCAACTCAACGCCGTGGGCTGATCGTCATCGTCGGATCGCCGAACAACAGATAAGTGTTGCGCACGTCCTGATCGTGCGTGGCCGCGCGCGCCGCCGTCAGCGCTTCACCCAACGTCAGCCCCTTGCCGAACAGGTTCTGGTAGAGCGCCAGATTGAAGGCCCGCTGCGGCTCCGGTTGATTCAGGCCGGTCGAAGTAATCACGCCAAACGCGCCGCCCAGTGGATTGAGCAACACCGCTTCGCCCAAACTCTGCTGCTGCGGGTCGGTGAAATAACCGTTCAGACACGTCGTCATCACAAACAAGCCCGCCGCTGAATTGCTCAGCGCGGCAACGTCCTGCGTGCGCAACAGGCCGTCGCCCGTCCAGACCTGGGTCGAGCCGTGCCCCAGCCAGTTCACCACCAGCGGCTTGGCCAGGTTGATGCTGTTGACGATCTGCGTGCGCAATTGCTCGGGCTGGCCGTCAGTGCGGTTGATAAATTGTTTGGTCATCAGCGGGGGCAGCAGGCTCGCCAACTGTTCGCTGATGGCTTTGAAGTTCACGCCATCCACCGTGCGATCCGAAACGAACAGACCGCCGCGCGGAATCGCCGATACTTTGAAGGCCAGGATTTTGCCGACGACAGCGTCGGCTTGCGCGGCGCTGCGCACCGGCAAGCGGCCCAGCGCCAGTTCGGGCAAACCATCGCCATTCGCGTCGGCGAACCAATTGTCGAGCGCGGTCTCGAAATTAAAGGTTGCACCCAACTTGGCCGGGATGAATTCGTTGTCGTCAGTGCCCAGGTAATTATTCGGATCGTTCGTCGCATCGCCGATCAACAACGCGAACCCCGGTTTGCGCGCCCAGTTGGCGCGCGCATAGCTCAACAGGTCTTTGACCGCTTGCGGTGCGCGCGCGCCATAGGCGAATTCGTCGTAAGCGTCTTCCACATCCACCACCGCCACACGCAGGCCATTCGCGCGGCGGGCGGCGGCCAGGCGATTGGCGGCCGTCCAGAAATCGCGGTGCGTGACGATCACGAAATCCGCCGCGTTGATTGTGGCGCGCCAGTTCGAGGGCAGATTCAGCTTCACGCCCGCGACGCGTTCGAGCCGCGTGTCGGCCAGCGCCAGATAGGTCGCGCCCGCCGGGCTATGCAACGGGAAGCCGTAATCGCCCGGCAAACCTTGCGCTTTGACGTGCAGTTCACGCACCTGACCCGACTGCGCGCCGAGTTCGAGCAGGCGTATATTCGGCGTGCTGAAACCGCCGATGTAAGCGGATTGCCCCGCCACCAGATTGAACTGCAAGGTATCGCCGTTGGCGACAAAGCCGCGCGGATAGGTCAGCCGCAAGCTTTCGGTCAGACTGATGTCGCTCGCCCCGGCCGTGGCGCTCAGGCGCAAGTCGTTCTCGCCATCGCGCAAGGCGTCGAGCAAAACCGGGAAGGACGCGAGTTGGCGTTTCTTACCGGTGAAGTTGAGCGTGCCGATGAAGCGGCCGTTGAGTTCGACGTTGACCACGTGCGCCTGCTCCGTCACGCCTTGCAGCACGATTTCGAGCCAGGCGGATTGCAGGCCGCGCCGGTTGACGGCGTGCGTGGTCAGCTTTTGCGTCACGCCCGCGGCGTTGATGACCGGGCCGAACCAGTTTTCGGCGTCGCCATTCAACAAACCTGAAAAATAGATCAGCCGGTCTTTGCGTTCGACCGTCGAGAGGAAGCTCGTGGAGCTAAAGAAACTCGGCGTCTGGGCCGCTTGCGCTTCGATGCGCCGGTTGGATTGCTGACCGGCTGTCAGCCAGTAAACACGCGTGTCGCTATCGAGGCCGCGTCCATAAAATTCGATGAAGTCCAAGCTGTTGCCCTTGCCGCCAGCTTTGAGCGGCACTTCGACGCCGTCGGCAAAAAGTTGCAGAAAGACCGGATTGACGTTGGTGTCGAAACCGGCGGCTTGCAACTCTGCCGCCGTCACGCGATACCAGCCGGTTTTGCGCACCAGCAGTTTCGCGGCCCGTTCGTTGGGCAGCGTCCAGGTTGCAGGTGCGGCGGGCGAATCGCCAGCGAGCAACAGCAAGGGCGTCGCGGCCCCGGCGTTGGCATACTCGCGTTGCGCGGACTTGTTGGCCGCGCCATTCAACTCTTCCAACGTCTGCGCGCGTTGCGGTTGAATGCCGCCGCTCTCGCCGCCGCTTGCCACGGTGGCATAAATCGGCCCGTGCCAGACCGACGTGCCGTCGAGATCGAGGGCTTCCAGCCAATAGCCTGTCCCGGCACTGCCGCGCGCATCGCTGTAGGCATAGGCATTCCCCGCCGTCAGCGGTGTGCGCGCGCCGGTCATCAAGCTCGAACCGGCGAGCAGCGTGGGATTCACGCGCACACGCTGGCCGCCTTCCACGCGATAAACGTTGAAGCCCAGATTCCCTACTTCAAAACCTGTGCGCCAATTGATGGTCACGCCCGGGCCACCGGCGGTCTTGAGATTACCGCCCCCCGTGCTCATGGCTTGCGCCGTCAATCCGCTCAAACGCACAGCCAGCGGCCCATTCGGCCCGACCGCGGCATTGGCCGTATCGGTGCGGTTGATGGCCGGGTCTTGCGCGATACCGGCCGGTGGCAATTGCTCATTCACCGTGTTGGTAATCGTGCCCGTGGCCGCCGCGCTGATGGTCGCGTTGATGGTATAGGTCGCCGCCGCAAACAGCTTCAACGAGACCGTCGAATTGATATTGCCCGTGCCGCTGGCCGCGCCGCAGGCATTCGCGCCGAGGCCGGTGCCAGTGGTGGTGATCGCGCACGTCCACGAATTGAAGGTCACGTTGGTGGGGGCGTTGTCGGTCACAGGCGCGGCCACGACATTGGCCGGGCCGTGGTTGGTGACTTGCACGGTGTAAGTGACATTGGTCGCTACGCCCAGGTTGTAAAGCGTCGGCAGCACCGACTTGCTGATATGCAGGTCGGTCTTTGGCGTCGGTTCCGTGCAAGGCGACACGCCGGGTAGGCAGACATCGTCAATCACGATATAAGAAGTGGTGGCGCCGCCATCGAGCGAACTGGCGCTCAACGAAATGACCGCCCGATCCGTGAGGGAATGCGTGGTGAAGGTGTAGCAGTATTGCGTCCAGGGAATCAACGACTCGTCGGTGTCGCTCCAGTCCGGATTGTTCGGCAGCGTGTAGCGGTTGAAATGCAACGGGCGGCTGTTGGCGCCGGTGCTGCGCTGTTCCTGCACTTCGATTGACAAGCCGCTGGGATTGCCGTCGGCTTTCGCATCGGCGGCAAAGACACAGAGGGTATAGGTCGTATTGGGGCAGAGGACGGGTGTGGTAAACACTTGCTGGTTACAGGCCTCGTTAGCGCCTTCCGTCGTGCCATTGGAAAAGGTGTAAAGAAAGTGCGTGCCCGAATTGGCCAGTGTGTTGTTGACCCAATAATTGTTGCCCAGCGTGGTCGCCTTGGTCCAACTCGTGGGGCCGTTCGAGGCGTCCATAATCACAGCCGTGCCGCCCGCAAAGGCGAAGGGCGTGACGGCGGCGCCCAACTCGAAATCAGCATTGACCAACAAATTGCCGCCGCAGCCATGCAGCGGGGCGAAGGGGCCTCGGGCTTGGGGCTGGCCTTGACCCTGTCCGGTCTGGGCATTGAAGCGCGCCGCAGCGGGTTGCGTGAAAACCGTCAGGGCGAGCAGCAAGACGCAAAAGAATCCGCGTTGCAGTGTAGCGTTTATGTTTTTACGGCTATATGGCCGGTTGCGTATGGAATCCATCACCGATCTCCTTCTTACATTTGTCCAAATCTGACCACCGCACGTATTCAAGGCATAACGCGCCAACTCAACCGTAGCTGCACTACGCGGAATGAGCCCGCAGTAAGCATTGCCCAACACTATGAGTAGCCATCGAAAAATAAGATTGTTTGGGAATGCGGCCTCCAGCGGGCCAATCTGAACTTAGCTTGGTGTATTTGCGATCTCGCGCTGAAACCTGGCTGTGCGCTGAAATGGGAATGCTGGCTGGTCAACCGGACGCAGCCGCACTGCTTGAGCGTTCAGTTAGACCTGAACCGCCACTTAAGTTTCAGCAATAGCAAGAAGGGGGATTACAAGCTTTTTTTGGGGATGGTGAATGAAGTGTGTTTTCGAGCGCTTTTGCTGCCAACTGTCTCGGTCGGCTTTTGGCAATGAATAGGAGTTCCGAAAACGGCGTCATACTAGCGGCCCACCTCAGCAGCGTCAATCAAAAAAATCCGCGACCATCCAACGTAGGGGCAGACCTGCGTGTCTGCCCCGGTGGCAGCAGACAGCCTCGAATACGCCAGACCCGACTGGGGCAGACACGCAGGTACACACAGGTCTGCCCTTACGTTGGGTGTGTTACCGCAGGTCGCACGCATTGAAAACCGCTGTAAACGAATTGGCTGTGCGCAAGTAAGATCAGGCTCAGCGCCGCGCACTCACGCGCATGGTCGGATCGCCGAACAGCACATAAGTATTGCGCACATCCTGGTCGTTCACTGCCGCGCGCGCCGCCGTTAGCGCCTCGCCCAACGTCAGTCCGCCGCCGAACAGGCCTTGATACAAGGTCAAGTTGAAAAGCTTCTGCGGCCCCAGAAAATTCAGCCCGCTCGACGAGATCACCGCAAAGGCGCCGCCCGGCGTATCCAACAAAACCGCTTCGCCCAGGCTTTGCTGTTGCGGGTCGGTAAAATAACCGTTCAGGCACGTTGTCATCACGAACAGGCCCGTGGCCGCGTTGGTCAAGGCCGCCGCGTCCTGTGCGCGCAACAAACCGTCGCCGGTCCAGACCTGCGTCGAGCCGTGGCCCAGCCAATTCACCACCAACGGCGTCGCCAGGTTGATGCTGTTGATGATTTGCGCGCGCACTTGTTCAGGCGGGCCGTCGTTGCGGTTGGCGAACTGCTTCGGCATCAGCGCGGGCAATTGACGCGCCAATTCCTCGCTCAGGGTTTTGAAGTTCACTCCATCCACCGTGCGGTCTGAAACGAAGAGCGCGTTGCGCGGCGTCAGCGGCAAGTCGAATGCCAGAATTTTGCCGACCGCCGCGTCGGCTTGCGCGGCCGTGCGCACGGGCAAGCGGCCCAGCGCCAGTTCGGGCACACCATCGCCATCCGCATCGGCAAACCAGTTGTCGAGCGCCGTCTCGAAATAGACGGTCGCGCCCAGCTTCGCCGGCACGAAATCATTTTCGCCCAAGTCCAGATAGTTGCGCGGATCGGTCGTCGCATCCCCCATGAACAAAGCGTAAGCCGGTTGGCCCAGCCAGTACGCGCGCGCGTGGGTCAATAACGCTTTGACCGCTTGCGGCGCTTTCACGCCGAAGCTGAATTCGTCATAGGCGTCTTCCACATCCACCACCGCCACGCGCATTCCATTCAAGCGGCGCGCGGCCGCCAGCCGATTGGCGGCGCTCAAAAAATCGCGGTGCGTGACGATCACGAAATCAGCCGCGTTGGCCGCCGCGCGCCAGTTCGAGGGTTGGTTCAGCGTCACCCCCGCGACCATTGCCAGCCGCTTGTCAGCCAGCGCCAGATAAACGCCGCCTTCGCCTTGCAGCGTGCAGCCGTAACTGCCGTCCGCGAGTGGTTGCGCATCCACCGTCAGTTCGCGCACCTGGCTGCCGCGCTGGTGCAACAGACGTAACTGCGGCGTGCTGAACCCGCTGATGGTGGCCGTTTCGCCCGCGTCCAGACTGAAGTTCAGCGCGTCGCCGCTGGCGCGGTAGCCGCGCGCATAAGTCAGCCGCACCGTTTCGACCAGGCTGATGTCGCTGCCGCCGGAACTGGTCAGCTTGATTTCATTTTCGCCCGCGTTGAGCCAGGCGCTGGGCGCGTCGAAGCGTCCCACATAACGCTCGCGGTTGACGAAACTGAGCGCGCCGAGTTGGCGGCCATTCAACTCAACACTGACGGCGTGGGCCTGCTCGGTCACGCCTTGCAAAGTAATTTCGAGCGCCGCCGGTGCGCCGGCTGCTTTGTCCAGCGCGTGCAGTGTCAGTTTTTGCAACGCGCCGGCGGCGTGAATAACCGGGCCAAACCAGTTTTCGGCTTCGCCATTCAACAAGCCCGAAAAATAAATCAGCTTGTCCTTGCGTTCGACGGTCGCGCGGAAGCTGGCGGTGTTGGCGCGCTCCGCCAACAGTGCCGGCGCGAGTTCGATGCGGCGCCCCGACGGATTGGACGGATTGGACGGATTGGACGGATTGGACGGATTGGACGAATTGCCTACGGCCAGCCAATACACGCGCGTGCCGGTCGCGGGTGTGTCCAGGCCGTGCCCATAAAATTCGATGAAGTCGAGTTTGTTCCCATTGCCACTGACGCGGCTGGGCACTTCGACGCCATCGGCCCAGAGTTGCAGCAGCGCCGGATTGACGTTGGTGTTGAAGCCCGCCGCTTGCAGTTCCGCCGCCGTCACGCGATACCAGCCGTCTTTGCGCACCAGCAGCTTGGCGGCCTGCTCGTTCGGCAGCGTCCAGGCGGCTGTTGGTTTGACGGCGGCGCGCGCCGCTTCGCATCCGCCGGGACAGCGCAGGTTCGGCCCTGCGTTGTCGCCCGCCACATATTCAGTTTGGACCGGGCGATTCGTACCGGCGTTCAGTTCTTCCAATAGCAGCGCGCGTTGCGCAGGTGGCGTGGCGCTCGTCTCGCCGCCTGTCACACTCGCCGCATACACCGGCCCGTGCCAACTGCGGCTGCCGTCCACATCCAATGCTTCCAGCCAGTAGGGCGCCCCAACCGCGCCACGCGGATCGTGCCAAAAATAGCTATTCCCTGCTGTCAGCGGCGTGCGCGCCCCGGCCAGCAAGGCTGAACCGGCGATCAACGAAGCGTTGACTTGCACGCGCGCGCCGTGCTCTTCGCGGTACAGGTTGAAACCCAGATTGTCCTGCTCAAAACCAGTATTCCAGCGCACGCTCACGCCGCCTACGGTGACAGGCTCAGCCGCATCCGCCAGACGGCGCTTCGTCAGTGTGTTGGTGTTGGCGTTTGCTTGCGCTATGAATCCGGCCAGTTTCGCCTTTAACGGCGCACTGGGGATAAAGCCAAAGTCCAGCGTGAGATCATCGGCATTGTCGGTCGCGGCAGTGCCATTGGTGGAGCCGGAACCGTAGCTGCCCGGGTTGGTCTCGCCGGTCGGGATCGTTTTCGCGATGAGGTTGAAGGTGCCCGCGAAAATCCCATTCGTGCTGGGCGTCGCGTTGTCCACCCCGTTATCACGGCCATCGGTGGTATTGCTGCTGGAAGTCCCAGTCGTCGTCGTGCTGAGCAGCCCCGCGAGCGGCTGTCCGCTGCCGAAATTCGCCGCCGGTATCCCCACCACATATTTGCCCGGCGCCACCGCGTCAAAACGGTAATAACCCGCGCTGTCGGTGGTGAGCGTGGCCAGCGCCGCGCCATCGGGCGCCCCATCGCTGTTGGCGTCGGCATACAGGCCCACCGTCACGCCGCCGATCCCGGCTTCGGCGCCGTTCAAAATGCCGTCGCTGGTCACGCCGCCGCCCGCGCCGTTGTCGCGCCAGACGCGATTGCCCACCGAGTACACCAGGGTGAAGCCGAAATCAATCGTGTGCTCAGTCTCACCGGCGGCCAGGGCGATGACCGGGCTGCTCACGGCCGCGCCGCTGCTGCTCTGAATGCCGTTGTCATCGTTGTTCACGCCGTTGTCCGAGTTGCTGGTGACGCTGCTGGAAAGCGGTGTGCTGGCCAGGGCTCCACCCGTGCTGAAGTTCGAGGCCGGTAGGTAGATGACGTAATTGCCCGCCGGCACATTGGAGAACTGATACAACCCGCCGCCTGCGCTGGTCGTGCGCAGATATGGGCTGTCCACGCCCGGCGTCTGAGTGGAGAGATACAACTCCACGACGACACCGTTAATGCCCGTCTCGCCCGCACCGCTCTCAAACACGCCGTCGTTGTCCAGATCATTCCAAATCTGGTTGCCGAAGCTGCCCAGCGCCGCCAGGTTGTTGGTGTCCAGGAAGTTCTTGCCCGTGGCCGCCGTCGAGGCCACCACCGTCACCGGGATGCGGTTGTCGTTGGGGTTGGCCACATCCGCCGTGCTCGCGTAACCGGACGGATCGGTTTCCACCACCACATAGGTGCCGGGCGGCAGGCTGGTGAACGAATAATTGCCGCTGGACGTGGTGGTGACTGGAGCTCCGAAGGGGCTGCCGTCAACAGGATCGCCATCGCCGTTCGGATCGGTGTAAAGGGTCAAGCTGGCGCCGGCGAGGCCGCTGTCGCTGTCGGCAAAGTCGGCGTCGGCATCGGTGTCGTTGCGCACCTGGCCGCTGATGCTGCCGTATGCGGCGGGCGGAACGATGTCGTCGAGGAAGTTGTTGTTCGCATAGCCGGTCAGCGTGGTGACATTCAGCGGAATGCGATTGTCGTTGGCGCCTGCCGTATCGGCCACGCTGGCATAGCCGAGGATGTCCTCCTCAACAACCACATAGCGGGCCGCGCCGAGGTTGAGGAACTCATAGTAACCGGACGCGTCCGTGGTGGTGATGGCCAGCACCGCGCCGTCAGCGGGATTGCCGTCGCCGTTCGGATCGCTGTAGAGCCTGACGGTCACATTGGGCAAGGCCGCATCGCCGCCGAAGCCTGCCGCGCCTTGGTCTTCGTAAACATAACCCGCGATGGTGGCGGCCAGGGTCTGCAAACCGGCGGAGCCGCTGGCGGGCGGCACCGCATCGCCGTTGGCGTCCACCGCGTAGTTGACTGCGGCGGTGTTGGTCGCCGGATTGGCCGCCCCCTTGGCCCTAAGTGTCACCGTCACCGTGAAGGCCGCATTCACCGCGAGGCTGCCCGCGCCGGTGACGTCATTCCACACCAGGCTGCCCGCACCGCTGCCATCCGGGGTGACGGTCGCGGAAACAAAGTCGAAATAAGCCGCGCTGTATGTGTCTTCCAGCGGCACGGTGGTCAGGACAGTGGTGCCCGTGTTTTGCACGCTGATGTCGAAGACCACGTTGTCGCCCTTGTTGGCCGGCCCGGGGTTCGGACTGACCAGCGTTTTGGTCACCGTCACGGCTGGCCGGGTCACGATCACCGGCTCGGTGTCCGAAGCGGTCGGGCCGCCGCCGGTGGTGACATTGACCGTGTTGACCGCCGGATTAGCCGCCGCCAGACCAGTGAAACTCACGATGATGTCCGCACTCTGGCCGGTGGTCAGCGGCCCCACGTTGTTCCAGGTCAGCGAGCCTGCGCCAGTCGTGTTGGGCGCCGGAGTGGCCGAGACATAGGTGAGACTGGCTGCCGGGAAAGTGTCAACCACCTGCACGGTGTTCAAGGTGGTGTTGCCCGTGTTGGTCACACGCAGCCGGTACTGCACGGTTTCACCCAGCACGATCTGGCCGTCGGCGGGTGACAGCAGGGTCTTGACCACGGCGACCGCAGGCGCGCCGCTGGGCACTGCGGCAGCGTCGTTGCTGGTGTCGGTCGGGTCGGTGGGATCCACATAATTCACCGCGAGGGTTGCGCCGGCCGGGGCATAGAGTGTGCCGTTGTTATTCGTGCCTGCGACGGTGGCACTGGCGGGAATGCAAAACGTGAAGATGCCGGTGTTGATGCTGGTTTCGGTCAGCGTGACTTGTTCGCTGTCACCGCTGCTGCTGGTGATGACGGCGGTGATCGTCTCGGCCACGCTGGCGTTGGTGTTCTGATCCAGATCGGTGATGCGCACGCAGACCTGCTCGTTGGCGGCATAGGTCGGTGTGCCCGCGCCGTTGAGGCCGGTGGTGAACTCGGTGCTGCTCGGCGTGCCGAGGTCAAGTGAACTGAGCGTCACGGAAATGGCTCTGGCCGCACTGATAGTGTTTTCGAAGCCTTCCTTGGCCGTGGCGGTGATGGTGAAGTTCCCTTCCGTGGCGCCGGTGCTCCAGACGTATTGATAAGTGTTGGTGGCCGTGGTGCTGGCCACAACGTTGCCGGCGCCCAACGTCGTGGAAACATCGCCCGCCGTGCCGGGGCCGTCAATGACCAGCGGAACGCTGGTTATGTCATAGGCGCCGAAGGGATCGCCCGCCGTCACGCGAACGTAGAGAGTCTGGCCGACGGTGGGTGTGGTCACCACGCTGCCGCCCGGATACGGCGCGTCATAGACCGCTACGCTGTCGTTGTGGATGACGGTCGTCGTCGGCAAAGTGATCTTCGATGGCTTGGCGCTGCTATCGTAGTCAATGGTGAAATCCACACCCGCCTGAGTGGTGGTGACGACCAGGGACATACTCTCGCCCGCAGCAAAATTGACCGCACCGCCGAGCGCCGGATAGGTGAAAGTGAGCAACCCGCCCGAGGCCGCTGCACTGCTGCTGGTGGCGATGGTCGTGGCGCCTTTCTTCAGGGTGGCGGTGATGGTCGGACTAGCGGACATGCTGCCGCTGGTGACCGTGTAGTAGGCGGTGACAGTGGGTGTTGAGCCTGCCGGAACCGTAAACGCTTCGGCAAAAGCCGGCGTTTGGGTAAAGGTGGCCGAGGTGACGCCGGCGCCTTCGCTGCCGCTGGCGGGTTTGAGCGGCACCGCTGTGATGGCAAAACTGTTGGACGCGCCGGTATAGGATGAGGTGACGGAGGCGGCGCCGGGCTTGGTGCTGGTGGCGGTGCTGAAGGTGCTGTTGTTGGCGAGTTCGGTTTGGCTTGCATCGGTGGTTATGCTCTGGCCGGTGGCTACGAGTGCCACGGTGGAGTAAACCACCTCGCCGGCAGCCGAACTGTTGACGACGCTGTAGGTGGTGGACGCCGTGCCGTTGTTGGTCGCCACGGTTCCAACCGGAGTCGTTTGGTGAACTCCTGAAAAGGTGGTGGCTGAAGAGCTGATGCCACCCGAGGCGTTGAGGCGTATCTCAATCCCGTATGTGCCCGCCGTGGCGATGAAAATCCTGTAGATCGCCGCCCTGACAGTCCCCTGGGTACTAATGCCCACCTGGGTCATATCAATGCCGTTAAATCTGACTCGATCTATACCAGTCGTAGTTTGACCAATGCCCACCGAGACAAGCACCATTTTGTTCGTGCCCGCCGCGACAGTGTCGTTGTATTCAAGCCTGTCGGTGTTGGCGGCACTGACGCTGGTCGTACCCAGAGTTGCAATCGGGATAGCGGGCTTAATGGCGACACCACCGATGCTCCACCTGTCCGAGATTGTTCTGGTCCACGTCATTGCAGTCGTGGTTGAGGTGGCGAGTTCCGTGCTGCCATCACCACGCATGCTCGTGCCGGAGGCGGCCCCCCAGCGACTCGTCTGATCAGGCCCGGCGGTCGCCGCATTGGATAGCGTCCAGCCCACCGTATCGAATACCAGGTCACCGCTTGCCGAGGCGACATTGACGGAGGCTGCCATGGATTCACCAAAGTTTGTGGCGAAGGCTCCCAACGAGGTCGTTTGGTCAACGCCGGAGAAGGCCGACACGCCGACTGCCGCTCCACTGCTCACTGCCCCGCTGAAATTGACCGTCACGGTGTAAGGGCCGGTGGATGGATTCACGACTTTCCACATTTCCATCTTGATTTCGTTGCTGGTGACGCTTTGACCCACACGGTTCAAGGCGGACGTATAAGTGACGCCGTTGACGACGATATTCGTCACGGTCTGGCTTCCGAGTAAATGCGTGATTCCGACCAGTAGCAGGCGGTTCGTGCCGGTTGGATTGACATTGGCCACCGCCACGCTCGAGCCCGTCCCTGTGTTGGTCCAACTGTTGACATAGCTCACTGCACCAGAGCCGCTCGTGGAAAGGGCCGCAGTGCCGGACGTGGTGGCATCGCTGGTGGCGACAGGGTCCACGCGGTCTAGGTCGCCGCTGGTGTCACCGTCAGCGCCATCAGTGTCGAGGTAAAGTTGCTTGGTCAGGCCGGGCGCGCTGACCGTGGCCGTATCCGAGCAATTGTCGCCATAGGCCGGGTCGGCATAGGTGGCGCTGAGGGTGTTACCCGCCTGGACATTGAGCGTGCCGTCATTGGGGCCGAGGCCCGCGGAGGTGGACGAGGGCAGCGCGCTGGTGTTGCGGAAGACGCCGGTGTTCACGCCCGTCTCGGTGAGCGTGATGGTTTCCACATCGCCGGTGGCGCTGTTGGTCACGTTGACGGTCATGGACTGCGTCGTGGCGCTGTTGGTGTTGGCATCCGCGTCGGTGACGGTGACGTAAATGCCGTCGCCGGGCTGGTAATTGACCTCCGTGCCGGAACTGTCGGTGAGCTTGAGCGTACAAGCCGTGGAACCGCCACCACCAGGCACGACGATCGTATCGGTGGCGCTCACGCCTGGGAATCCGGGCGCGCTGGCCGTGTTCACCAGGGTGCCTGAGCCCGTGATGGTGACGCGAAACTTGATGACCGTTTCGCTCTTGGACTGCAGGATGGGAACCACGACACCACCTTCATCCAGCGGGAAAGCCGTAGAGCCGGCATCCGGCAGCGCGCTACCGTCACGCGTCGAAGAGTTCGCGACGTAACTCACGCCGGCCGGCAGTACGTCCACAATGCCGATGCCCGCGAGCGAGAAGAGGGACTGATTGTCGAGCGTGATGGTGTATTCCAGAACGTCACCAATGCTGAGGCCCACGGTGTTGTTGTCCACGACCAGCGCGGAGACCTTGGTCATCACCGGCACGGGAAAGTTCGGCAGCGTATTGCCCAGGTCCAGGTACGGTAGCCCTGGCCCTGCCACCGCCGGATCCTGCCCCCAGGCAGCGGTGATCCGCGTGCCATCGAGCGTGTAAAGACGCGTGCCGGACTGATCTTTGTCGCTCTCGTAGATGCGGCTGACGGTCAACGCGGTGACGTCGAGCGCGAGGTCATATTTATTGCCATTGGGGTCGGTATTGGGCCCGAGGCGGTCGCCGTTGTAATCCACATAAATGCGCGTGGCCCCGGCGGAGGTGACCCAGACAGGGTTGCCGTTCTGGCTGCCGTCCTGGCTGCCTGCGCCCCAGCCGACGACGACTTCGGTCGAGAGGAAATCCTTGGGCACCAGCGCGTAACCCCAATCATGCACGTTGTTGGCCGTGGGCTCCGCGCCCACCATGCCTACGCCCCAGAAGGGCTTGCCCCCCACGCTGGTGAAACGCGCCGCCGAATCCTGCGGCATCAGGAATTGATAGGCGCTCTTCCCCGAAATTGAGAACGAGCCCGCGCCCACCTTGGTCGCATAGTTGACCGTGATGGCGGCGGCGTCCGGGTTGTAAAGGAAAATGTAGGTGTCATCGCCATCAGAGGCGGTGCCGACCGGCGCATAGTAATCATCCGACCATTTGGCGAGCGGCGGGACGTTGGCTCCGCGTGATTCGTAGTTCGCATTGATGTCGCCATAAAACTCCATGACCTGCACGGCCTTGGAGGCGCTGATGGTGGCGCCCTTCTTGATGCCGGCATTCACGAGGTAGGACTCACCCTGATTGAGGGTGACGGTGGTCTCCACACTGCCGTTGCCGTCCTTGTCTATCTGCACCACAGTGCCGTTGGCAGCCGCCATGATGTAGGCCGAGCAATGCTCGAACATGGAACTGGTCAGCGGCGCGGGGAAGATGACATCCTCGCCGACCGCCAGCACGAATGAAGTGCCCCAGTCAGGCACCGCGCGCACTTCGACGGAGTTGGCCAGCAATGGCCCAGGGGTCGTGAACCAGGCAGCGCGGGTCATGACAATTCCATTGGTGGCGCCAATCCGGTCGCGGCCGTCATAAAGAATAGTCGCGGCATTGCGCGGCAGGGGCACAGTGTTGCGCATGATGATGACGGAACCGTTGGAGAAAGAGGCCGGATCATTCGCGTAACCCGGCGGCTTGCCATTGGCGTCGTTGCCATCGCCCCAGATCAACGTCGTGGATTGGATGGGATTGTCCAAGTCCACTTCGTAGCCGTCCTCCCAGTGGTCGAGCACAATCTGGGTGCCGGCAATGGAGACGGTGAGCGCGCTGACGGAGTCAGCCGTGGCGCCGGTATTGGCGGCCAGCACCAGATAGTCCTGGCGAAGCTGGTCTTCAGGCAAGGGCACAAACCACTCCTGCACGATCGGAGCCGTCAATCCCAGCGCGGGCATCAGCGCGAACGGCGAACCGCTGCGCGCCCACGCCTGCGGCGAAAATCTGGCAACACCCAAAAGCGCCAGAATCATCAGCAATACCAAGCTGCTGAGCAGCCGCCCACGAAAGCGCTGGAACCCGTCCCGGCAAAAGCTTGAAGTGCTTATGCAGATTTGATTGCGAAGTGAATTAAGCTTAGTACCCATCGCCGATCTCCTTACACATTTGTCCAACCCTAACCACCGCACTTACAGAAAGCGTCTCAAACCACCTCAGACAGCGAGCGGTTAATCCGAAATAAGTTATGTCCAGGCCAATGGGGATACGTTTGGGAATGCCAGCCGGGAGGTAAAGTAGGAATGCGGCCTTAGCCGGGCAAACCTGGGCTTTGTCTGGGTGTGATATGAAATCCTGCTAGCGAAGCGTGGCTGGGCGGCGGAACTTGAATAATTACGGCTTTGCCGGTCTACTCGCCACGACCGGTCTGCTCGGCAAAAGGGCAACAGCTACCAGGCAGACGGCGCACTTCTCAATTGTTCAAGTACAACTGAATCTATTTTTCGCTTCAATAAGAGCAGGAAAAGGGTTGAAAGCTTTGCTGGGGATTTTGTATGCAAGCCTGTTTTTCGCGTGGAATAAGGAGATCGAAAAACGGCGTCATACTAGCGGCGCGCCGCCGCAGCGTCAATCAAATAATCCGCGCCTGCGCGGGCAGATTACCGCTGACTTGCCGTACTCCCTAAAAAACGAATGGCTGTAAAACGAATTTTGCCCACCGGTTTTTGACCTCGCAGCGGGCCAAACCATTGCTGGTTTAGGCCCGCTACTGGGTCAGCGACAGGTGGGCACACAACGCCTTTGCGCGGGCGGCAGTTCCAAAACGATCAGGCTCAGCGGCGCGGGTTCACGCGGATGGTCGGGTCGCCGAACAGGACATAGGTGTTGCGCACATCCTGATCCGCCACCGCCGCGCGCGCCCGCGTCAGCGCCTCGCCTAGCGTCATCCCTTTGCCGAACAGGTATTGGTACAGCAGCAGGTTGAATGACTGCTGCGTCCCCGGCTGATTCAGCGCGCTCGAGGCGATCACGGCAAAGGCGCCGCCCGTGGTGTTCAGCAGCACGGCTTCGCCCAGGCTCTGCTGTTGCGGGTCGGTGAAATAGCCGTTCAGGCAGGTCGTCATCACAAACAAGCCGTGGGCAGTGTTCGTCAACGCC
>JANOWX010000089.1:0-3420 GCA_031418175.1 Acidobacteriota bacterium
CGGTTTTTGGGACGACAGAAACCATCCGCGACTTCGAGCAAGACAAATTCCGTCGTCACAAAGCGGACGTTCTGCCGCACCAATTCTTCCAGCAATTGCGTGCCCGTGGTGTGCGCCTGATCGTCGGTGTCAATCAGGCTGATCCAGGCCGCGGTGTCTACGAAGACTTGTCTCATTGCTTGCCCTGGTTGACGTGCTAACGGTCGAGCCGCTTGGGTGTGCCGTACAGATAATGGTCGTGTTCGTGCGCCAGATCGCCAAGGCCCGACGCGGTCTGGCAATCGCGAATCAGCTTGAGCAGCGCCGCTCCGCCATCATCATTATTCGCTTGAGCGAGACCGTTCTGGTGGGCGGCTTCTTCTTCCAGAAAAGTGATGATGACTGCCTGCCCCTCGCGCCCAGGCACTTCCGTGACCGGCGTGGCAACGCCATTCTCAAATTCACCTTTGACTGACAACATCCTGCTACCTCCTTTCGGCAATAAAAAACTACGGGGCGAAAAGCCGGTGGACTTTTCGCCCCGCATTCTACTTGCGCCAATCGCGCTTTGACTAGGCTGTCGCCGAACTCGCCTGCGCGCCCGTCTCATCGGCAAGCGCCGCGTGCGCCGCCGCCAGCAAAGCAATCGGCACGCGATAGGGCGAACAACTCACGTAATTCATCCCCACCTTGTGGCAGAAGATGACCGATTCTGGATCGCCGCCGTGTTCGCCGCAGATGCCGATTTTCAAATCGGGCTTGGTGGCGCGGCCTTTCTTGATGCCGATCTCGACCAGTTGGCCGACGCCTTCTTGATCGAGCACCTGGAAGGGGTCGTCGCCATAAATCTTCTTCTCGACATAGGCCGGCAGGAATTTGCCGGCGTCGTCGCGGCTCAGGCCCAAGGCCATTTGCGTCAGGTCGTTGGTGCCGAAGCTGAAAAATTCGGCGACTTCGGCGATGCGATTGGCGGTCAAGGCGGCGCGCGGGACTTCGATCATCGTGCCGACCAGGTAATCAACCGTGACGCCTTCTTTGGCGAATACCTCAGCCGCCACACGCCGCACGACATCCGCTTGCAGCTTCAGTTCGGCGACGTGGCCGACGAGCGGAATAATGATTTCCGGCTTCACCGTTTTGCCTGCGCGTTGCACGGCGACGGCGGCCTCGAAAATGGCGCGCGCCTGCATCTCGGTAATCTCAGGGTAAATGATGCCCAGGCGGCAGCCGCGATGACCGAGCATGGGGTTGAATTCGTGCAGCGCGGCGACTTTGGCTTTGGCCTCTTTGAACGGCATTTTGATTTTGGCGGCGAGTTCTTTGAGCGTCTTGTCGTCGTGCGGGACGAACTCGTGCAGCGGCGGATCGAGCGTGCGGATGGTGACGGGGAAGCCGTCCATCGCCTGGAAGATGCCGACGAAATCGCCGCGTTGCAGGTCGAGCAGCGTGGCGAGTGCGCCGCGATAAAGCGCTTCGGGCTTGGCGATTTTCTTTTCCAGTTCTTTGACGCGCTGCTTGGCGGCTTTGACTTTGTCGCCGCTGGACTTTTCGACTTCGGCGCGGGCTTCGGCCAGTTGTTTTTCCAACGACTTGAAATCGGCGGATGAGAGAATCATCTGGCGCACGCTGTCAATGCGTTCGCCTTCAAAGAACATATGCTCGGTGCGGCAGAGGCCGATGCCTTCGGCACCGAATCCGCGCGCGACTTCGGCGTCGTGCGGCGTGTCGGCGTTGGCGCGCACGCCGAGCTTGCGGAATTCGTTGACCCACTTCATCAGCGTTTTGAAATCCTCGCTGATTTCGGGATTGATGAGCGGCACTGCGCCGAGAATCACTTCGCCGGTCGAACCGTTGAGCGTGAGCGATTCGCCTTTCTTGACGACGATGTCGCCGACCGTGAATTGCTGGTTGGCGTAATCCACCGCGACATCGCCCGCGCCCGCGACGCAGCATTTGCCCATGCCGCGCGCCACCACAGCGGCATGGGAAGTCATGCCGCCACGCGCCGTCAGAATCGCTTGCGCGGCGACCATGCCGTGAAAGTCTTCAGGCGAAGTTTCAGTGCGTACCAAAATAACTTTCTGTCCTTCTTTGCCATCTTTGGCTTTCGCCATCTCTTCGGCTTCGTCAGGATCGAAAACCACCGTGCCGGTCGCCGCGCCAGGCGAAGCAGGCAAGCCCGTCGTGATGACGTTCAATTGGGCTTGCGGGTCAATGCGCGGGTGCAGCAATTGATCGAGCTGCGCGGGTTCGACGCGCGAGATGGCGGTGCGTTTGTCAATCACGCCTGCGTTGACCATGTCCACTGCGACTTTGACGGCAGCGGCTGCGGTGCGCTTGGCGTTGCGCGTTTGCAGCATATAGAGCTTGCCTTTTTCGATGGTGAATTCGAGGTCCTGCACGTCTTTGTAATGGCCTTCGAGCTTTTTGGCGAGCGCCGCGAATTCGTTGTACATCGCCGGCATTTCTGCGTGCAGTTGCGCGATTTTTTTCGGCGTGCGGATGCCCGCGACGACGTCTTCGCCCTGCGCGTTTTGCAGATATTCGCCGTAAAGCACGTGCTCGCCGGTCGCCACGTCACGCGTGAAGGCGACGCCGGTGCCGGAATCTTCGCCGAGGTTGCCGAAGACCATCGTTTGCACGTTCACGGCGGTGCCGAGGTTGTCGTCAATCTTGTTGATGCGGCGATAGTCTTTGGCCCGGCGGCCATTCCACGAAGCGAACACGGCCTGAATCGCGTACTGCAACTGCTCTTTCGGATCGGTCGGAAAAGGCTTGCCGGTTTCTTTCTTGACGATCACTTTGTAATCGGCCACGACCTTGGCCAGCGTCGCGGCGTCAACGGCGGTGTCTTCGATCACGCCGAGTTGCTTTTTGTAGCCATCGAACACGTGCTCGAATTTCTCGGATTCAATGTTGAGCACGATCTTGCCGAACAACTGAATGAAGCGGCGATAGGCGTCCCAGGCAAAACGTTCGTTGCCGCTCAGCGCGCCCAGCGCCTGCAAGGTTTCGTCATTCAAGCCGAGGTTGAGCACGGTATCCATCATGCCCGGCATCGAGAATTTCGCGCCTGAGCGGACCGACACGAGCAGCGGATTTTCAACGCCGCCGAATTGCTTGCCCGTCACGGCTTCGATATTCGCCAGTGCCGCCAGCGTTTCATCCCACATGCCTGCGGGGAACTTTTCACCTTCGGTGTAATAGCCATTGCAAGCTTCGGTCGTAATCGTGAAGCCCGGCGGCACGGGAAAACCCTCGTTGGTCATCTCGGCCAGGTTCGCGCCTTTGCCGCCCAGCAAGCCTTTCATGTTCGTGTTGCCCTCGGCCTTGCCGCTGGCAAACGTGTAAACGTATTTCTTGGACATCGTCGTTTGTATTCTCCCTGTAAAGTTTGGGGCTAGGGACTAGGGGTTAGGGGCTGGCGAGGTAAGACCGGCC
>JANOWX010000090.1:0-10434 GCA_031418175.1 Acidobacteriota bacterium
CACAAAGGGTCAAAGGAACAAAGGGTCAAAGATGATCAAGGCTGGTGTGGCAACTTTTCACTTGCAACATCTTTGTCTCTTTGTTCTTTTGCCTCTTTGTGTTGAAAAGAAATCCGAGCTGGTTATGGCGCGACAGTTTTCCTGAACCAAGGATTGCCGAAATTGGTGTACGGCCCGCCATCCACCGAAATCAGCACCTGCAAGCGATAATTGGCCGGCGAAAGCATCAGCGTCTTCCCTTTCAGCTTGACCGTCTTGCCGTCCAGTTTGAGCGGTTCAGTCTCCCAATGGATCGTGTAATAGCCACCCAGGTCGCCGCCGATGGGCCCGGTCTTCTTGAGTTTCAGCTTGCCGAAGAAGCCCGTCTCAGTGCGGCTGACCGACTTCTCTTTTTCGTTGTAGACGGTCGTGGCCACGCCTTTCAGCGCCCCGGCTGGCCCTTCGCCTTCGAGCAGGCTTTCCCAGGTAGTGGCGTTGAGTTTCTTGTAGGTCTCTTTGCCCTTGAGCTTGCCCGCTGGGCCAAGCGGCGATTCGGGCACGTTCCACTCAAACGCCCACGTGCCGACGAAGTAATCCAGATTGGGCGGCGGCATCGGATCAGCCGGATCAGTCGCCCGCGCCGGTTGTTGTTGCGATTGACGTACTGTTGGGGAGAGTGAGGGGGAAAGGAGTAGGGCGATAATCAGGATTGCGATCATAACTTTCTGGGTAGGACGGACTTTAGTCTGTCCTACTTTGCTATGTGGCAAAGTAGGACAGACTAAAGTCCGTCCTACGGTTTCAGCCGTTGCTATTGGTTCTTGGTAGCGCGCTGTGTCGCAGTCGCTTTGGTCAGGTCTTTGCTGTCCACGATGTATTCAAACCAGGGGATGAACATTTCGTCCCAGCTTTGTTCGCTCCAAAAAACTTCTTTGTCGGGCGCGGGGTTGTAAGGGTTCTTGATCGAGTTGTCGTAATGCGCCAGCGAACGCAGCTTGCTGCCCGCCGGAACCTTGAGCGGCTCGGCCAGTTCGTAATGCAACTGCCAGTTGAAATCGAACTTCGGCACATACAGCAACACCTGCTCGCGGCCATCCGGCCAGACGATTGAATACTTGACGTCTTTGCCGCGCAAATGCATGTGCGGGGCAAAGGCAAACAGCGTGATGGCCTCTTTGACCAGCGTCTCGCCGCCGATTTCCCAGTTGTCCACATTGGGCGGAATGTTGGGAATGCGTCCGCGCGTTTTGACTTCTCTGCCGTTGACCATACGCGTTTCGCCCAGTTCTTTGCCGCCGATGAAAACCGTGTCGGTGACGCCTTTGGTCAGCACTTCGTATTTGACCGGCTGTTTGGCGAACCAGAGGCCCAGGCGCGAGCGATCCTTTTCAGGTTTGCCGCTGGGCTGGTAATGCATGTTGAATTGAATATAAGTGCCTGGCGGAATGCGTTTGGCCGTGCCCGCCGCGTGGCGTTCAAAACCTTTGCCGGGCGCTTGCCCGACGAGTTTGAAAGCGCCCGCGCGCGTGAAGGCATCCTGACTCAGAAAGACTTCGCGTGAACCGCCTTCGCTGAGGCCGCCCGTTTCGCGCGCCGATTGGCTGTTGGGTGCTGCCGCGCCGCCGCCGATGGCTTTGCCATTCACCAGCTTGGCGCCGGGTGGCAAGCTCACGACGTTGGCGATGGAATGGTGCACGACCGCCGCATTGCCGGGACGCAGTTCGACTTTCTCGACCCAGCGCTCTTCGGTGAACGGCACCGGCACATAGAAATTTTGCATCGGCAATTCGCCTTCGGCCTGCACTTCATAATCGAGCGGCATTTCGATCACCAGATCGGGTTCGCCGAACGTCCAGCCGGGCGCGTATTTCGGCAACGGCGGCAAATCTTTGTCGCTGCCTTTGGGCGCGCCCGCGTCTACCCAAGCGGTGATCGTGGCGATTTCCTTTTCGCTCAAACGCCGGTCATTGGCGAAATGCAGCGTCGAGGTTTTTGGATCGGCAAACCACGGCGGCATGGTGCGCTCGACGACCTCTTCGCGGATGGCTTTGCTCCACGGCCGCACTTCGGCGTAGGAGGTCAGCGACATCGGGGCCGCTTCGCCGGCCCGGTGACAGTTGGCGCATTTGTTGAAGACGATCGGCGCGACATCTTTGGTGAAGGTCACTACCGCGGCTTCGTTGCGGCGCGCGATCAAGGCAACAGCCGCGATCAGAATTAACGATGCGATTACGAATAGGCGTTTCATGCACTACCTCCTCGGAAAACTTAGCCGTAGATGAACGCAGACATACGCAGATCAGCGTCTGTCTGCGTTCATCTGCGGCTAGTCCTTATTGTTGTTGGCCGCTCGAACTGGCCGCCGCTGGTTGCGGTTTGCGCAAGTCCTGTTTATCGAGCGTGTAATCCACATACCCGATCATCATTTCTTCCCAGGTTTGATCGCCCCACACCACGGTGGCGGTCGGGTCGGGGTTGAACTTGTTGTTGAGCGAATTGTCGTAATGGGCGACGCACATCAGCTTGCTGCCCTTGGGCGCGAAGACTTCTTCCTTCAGCACATAAGTCAATTGCCAGCCGAAATCGTAACGCGGCACCGAGAGCAGAACTTTGGAAGTCCCGTCGGGATAGACCAGCGTGTATTTGAAATCCTTGCCGCGCACGTGCATGTGCGGATGCAGGCTGTCAATGTGGCTGTCTTCTTTGAATGCGAACTCGGACTTGACCTCGTGATTGGCCGCGCCGGGCGGGATGGCGAAACTGGCTTGCGTCGCGCCCGCCGTGATGACGCGCTTTTCAACCGGCGTCTTTGAGAAGATCAGCCCGACACTGGTGCGGTCTTTGCCCGGCTCGCCGTTGGTGACGTAATGCACCTGGAAGATCAAGACTGAACCTTTGCGGATGAGCTTGGCCTGGCCGGGCCGCAATTCAAGCGGCGCTTCACCCGGCGCCCAGCCGAGCAACCGTCCATCAGAATCAGCCGGGCGATCACCAGTGCTGCGGCGCGCCGCCCCCAAGACACCCGGATTGACCTCGCCCGCTGCTGGCAATGGGCCGTTGCCAGGATAAATCACGCTGACGATGACATGGTGCAAGTGGGCGCGATCGCCCTGCCGAATCTCGGCGAATTGCACATATTTGTCTTCGGTGAAATTGGTCGGCACGGCGAAATATTTATAAGGCACTTCGCCATTGGCCGGGATGTTGAAGTCCACCGTCATCGGCACCACAGCATCCGGCTGGCCGATCTGCCAGCCCGTGACGAATTTCGGATTGGGCGGCGCCAGCTTCGGATCGCCCTCGACCGAGCCGCCTTCGACCCAGGCGGCGATGGTGTCAATGTCTTTTTGCGCGAGCCGCGCATCGTTGGCGAAGTGCCCGTGCTGCGGATCGGCGAACCAGGGCGGCATCACGCGCGTGACGACCTTCTCGCGGATCGAACGCGCCCAGGGCCGCACCTCTTTGTAATTCATAAAACTCATGGGCGCGACTTCGCCGGGGCGATGACAGGCCATGCAGTTTTTCTGAATGATCGGCGCGACGTCTTTGCTATACGTCACCGCCGCCGCCGAGCCGCTGCGCATACCCGACACGCCAAACGCAGTCAGCGCCAACGCGCCAACCAACAAGCCAAAACCGCTGATTCGTTTCATAAACAAGACCTCCTGAGTGGAACATTACGAGAAGCGTGAGCGCAATGAAATTCTCGGTGCGGCCAAACGTTGGTATTCAACATTCTTCCTTCTTCATTCTGAATTCTCTAGCAGAGAGGCAGTCTTGTTTAGGTGGCCCACTGCAAGAGAATTCAGAATGAAGAAGGAAGAATGTTGAATGCTTAGGTCACACGCCGCGCTCATGCTCACAGTAACGCAGCGCCACACGCTTTACTTCCCTTCTACCGAAAACGCCAATAACAAATTCCCCGGCTGACCGATCAAGCGGCCATAGCCGGAGTTCGTATACAAAATCCCATTCGCAATCACCGGCCCCGCGCCATCCAGCGTGCCGCCTTTGACCTTGACGCCGCCATTCACCGCCACATAGGTTTCCGCCGCCGTGTCGAAATCCCAAACGATCGCGCCGTCTTTCGCGGCGTAAGCGCGCAAGTGGCCGTCCGCCGTGCCCGAAAAGACTACGCCGGGCATCACCGTCGCCGCCGCCGATTGCGAATTGCTGCAACGCGTCGTGCCCCAGGCGCATTTGGCCGGCGGAGCAGGCACGAACCACAACTTCTCACCCGTCGCGATTTTCACCGCCGTCAAACCGGGTTGCCGATTCGCGCCACCGACATCGGCCATCGGCACATAAACATTCTGCTCATCCGCCGCGATGCCCCATTCAATCCCGCCCAGCGCGCCGCCGCCGCCGAGTTTGATTTCCCACAGCTTCTTGCCTTGCTGATCGGGATCAAGCGCGTAAAGCACGCCGGATTTTTGCCCAGCCAGCAACACCTGTTTGCCATTGGGCAGCGTGCGCAAGATCACCGAACTGCCGAAATCGTAATCGGGCCCAGCCTGTTGCGGACAATTGCCAACGCCGGGTTGGCGGCACCCTACCAGAAAGTTGTCATTGGGCGTGACCTGATTCGTCCAGCGCACTTTGCCCGTCGCCAATTCAAACGCCATCACCGCGTCGGAATGTTTGGTCTCGACATCCGTGTACGAATTGCCTGTCCCGGCGTATAGCACGCCGCGTTTCAAATCCAGCGTCGGTGCTGACCAAATTGCGCCGCCTGCCGGGCCGTACATCTGCGTGCCCGCCGAATTCTTTTTGAAGGGCTTTGGCACGTCTTGCACGACATAGCTTTTCCAGAGGACTTTGCCGGTGTAGGCATCAAGCGCGACGACGCTGCCTCTGAACGTGCAGCATTCGTATTTGCTATCGCGCCCAGCCGTTTCTTCAAACGAAGACAGCGGCACATAAAGGCGCTCACGATGCAGCACGGGCGCGCCGGTCACACGCGCGAGAAAGTGTTCTTCGATCTTGGTCTTCCAGAGCAGCGCGCCGGTCTCGGCGTCTACGGCCTGCACGCGCGATTTTTCGTCGCCGAAATAAAGCGCGAATTTTGCCTTCGATCCGGCGATCTTGCCCGGCGGCACCGCGCCGACGCTGACCGCCGCGCGCACGGCCGCACCCGTGTTCATCACCCAGTACGTGCAACCAGTTTGCGCGTTGAGGCTGTAGATCAACCCAGCTTCAACCGTCAGAAACAGGCGGTCGCCGATGATCGCCGGTTGCCCAGTCGCCATCGCGCCCGGATGCGCAAAGGCCCATTTCACCTTGAGCTTCGGCACGTCTTCAGGCTTGATGCCCGGCTTGGGTTGATAGCGCGTGTTGTCAAAATCACGGCCCCAGCCGTTCCATTGCGGGCCCTTCAAAGTAAGCGGTGCGGGCGCGGCCTTGCACCGGTTCACATCCAGGTTTTGCAAGGGCGCGCCGGGCTTTTTCCCGGTCAGATGAAGCGCCAATGCCTGAATCTGCTCGGCATTCAAACCGGCGGCCTGCTGCTTCATTGAGCCGTCGGTCAGCGTCCGGATCACGTCTTCGGCAGAACGGCGGCGAATGAGAAAGAGCGGCGGCACGCGGTCTTGCGCGTTGTCGTGGCAAACGGCGCAACGTTGTTGATAGAGCGCCGCGCCTTCAGGTGAAGTGAGCGGCGCTTGTTGATAGGCCGCGCGGCTGGCCGTTGCCAGTAGTGCCAGCACGATAACAACCAATGCTCCAGCGATGAATTGCGCAGTTCGTCTCATTGCTAAAATCGGCTGCTCTATTTCTCAGCCTTTGGTTTTGGCCCCACGCTGCGCAAGAACGTGACGACCTGCCAAATCTGTTTGTCATTCAGCTTGTCTTTGTACGCCAGCATATCGGCGGAAACGCCCTCTTTGGTCGCCGTGAAAATCTCGCCGTCGGTCGAGCCGTAATCCCATGTCTCGTCGGTTAAATCCGAAGGCGTGCCGCCCGAAAGCGCCATGCCGCCATCACCCTTGGCCTGCGGGCCGTGACACGAAGCGCAATGGCGTGCATATAATTTCTTGCCTGCTTCAACCGTCTCAGCATTGCTGACTTCAGGGTTCTTGAGCTTTTGTGCTGCGACATTACGCCGTACTTCTTGCGCGGCATTCGTCAGCCCCGCGAAGAGCACAACCAACGCCAGCAAGCGTCCACCTAACACCTGCCACCTAACACCTAACACCTGTTTATTCCTGCGGTACATCAAAATTCTCCACTAAGTATTCGGGGTGCGTCGCGCGCAGGTGCACGAACAATTCGTGCACCAGATTGACGAGCTTGTTGATCCCGTAAGCGTACTCGTTGTTTTTGACCTTGAGCGACAGCGAAACGTGGCCGCCACGATTCGCGCAAGTCGCCAACGCCAGCTTGCGTTCAACACGCCGATGCGGCGGCAACGCTACGTCGTGGCGTTCCCGCACGTAGCGTTTCAAATCGGCATAAAGCGGCGATTGCGCGGGCACACCGGGCAGCAGTTGCTCGAACTTCAACAGGTGTTTCGCCACGTCCACCGTCAATTGCAGCGGGTGGTGATAAAACCAGGTGAAGCTGAACTGCCCTTTGCCGCTTTCGTGAAAGCCGCGAAAGACGCCACGGTCGGCATAGGCTTGCAAACTTTCACGCACGATATTCAAAGCAGCTTTTGCCATAGTCAGTGCGCTTGCTCAGGCGGCCTTCTGCATCCAATTGGCATAGTCTCGGCCAACGGTTGGCGGGGGTAAGGATTTGCCATCGGCCTGATACAGTTCAATCATTTCTTCTACCAACTCGCAGAGTTGCGCAAACACTTCTTTTTCATTGTCACCATGACAGCCGCCATAAAACAACCCCGGACAACTGCCGACGAAACATTGATCTGCGTCCGACCATTCCACAATTTTGACGTAGCGCGTACTGTACTGCTCTTATTCATTGTTCCTGTTTCAGTCAGGACTTACGCAGAAGCACAAACAAACGCGGCGCAAGCGCATGGAGTTCAGGCTTCAGCCTGTCTTGGAGAGCCAGCACACAGGCTGAAGCCTGAACTCCATGCTCTCTTGCGTTAGTCCTATCAGTGATTGTATGCCATACAGCCCGGCTCGACTGTTCCCAAAAAGCCCGGCTCATACTGCTGCTTCACCCAAAATTCTTTCTTCGCCTGGCAATTGATGAGCGAGGGGCGGCTCTCTTTGACCGCAATTTGATAGCAGCGTTCGAGCGCCGCCTTGAAATCGCCGGGTTGCGTGACGTATTCGCCGTGCGCGCCCAGGCCCTCGGCGACTTTGTCGTAGCGCACGTTCTCTTGAAACAGGTGCATGCTCAACGTGACGGGACTGCGCGCATTGCCCGTCCAGGTGCCCCAGGCGTTGTTGTTATAAACGATCACGATCATCGGCATGCGGTATTTCGACGCCGTCTCCAATTCCATGATCGTGTAGCCGATGCCTGCATCGCCCGTCACACAAATCACCGGCGCGCCCTGATAGGCGGCTTGCGGGCCGACGCCGTGCCGCATCGCCACCGACGCGCCGAAGGCATAACCGACATCCGGCCCGATGGAGCCGTACTGATACGCGCCGTTCAGAATCTGGCCCGGACGATAGCCGCGCACAAAGCGGCGCATATAACGCGCGATGCCGTAACCGCCCGAAACATAGGTCGTTTGTTCTTTGGGCAGCTTGCCGCGATACATAAAGTCGGTCACTTCTTTGGCGATGACGGCGGGGTGGACGGCGTCGGTATAACTCGCGCCCTTGGCATAATAGGCTTCGTTTTCGTCCTCGAATTTCTTGCGCGCCGCCGCGATTTCGGCCAGCCAGGTTTCGTGCTGCATCTTGGGTATGGCGTCGGCGAGAGCTTCCAGCGCGGCTTTTTCGCAACTGACCAGACCTAGATCAATCGGCAGGTTGCGCCCGATGTCTTCGGCGTTGGGATCAATGCGGATGTATTTGGCGTCGGGGCCAAAGGCGAATTCGCCGACCGTCGGCATGCAGTATTGCCCCACCAGCACGACGACATCGGCGCTAGCCAAGGCGCTGGGCGCGGCGTTCGCCGACAGAGGGCTGGCATCCGAAAATTGCCCTTTCATCGCGCCTGATTCGACGACGGGGATTTGCGCCTTCTCGGCCAGTGCTTTTAGTGCATCCCAGCCCCGGCTATAAAACACGCCGTTGCTCGACACGATGATCGGTCGTTGCGCCTGTTTGAGCAGGTCAACGGCGGCGGCAATTTCTTTCGGCCCGGGGTGCGGTTTGGAGGTCGTGCGATAACGCGCCTTGTCAAAGTAGAATTCGAGGTCGCTCGGTTTCTCAAAGCGGGCGCGGGTGACTTCGGCGGGAAAGTCCAGATGCACGGGGCGCGGCACGCCGCTGCGTAACTGGCGAAAGGCATAGCCGCCGTATTCGTGAATGCGTTTCGGCGTGATCAGCCGCTTGCCGTATTTCTTCAAGCCCTCGGTCGTCGGTTGCTGATAGCCGAGTTGAATGCCGGCCTCGGTGTCTTCGTTGACGATGGCCATGTTGCTGGCGAGCACGAGCACGGGCGAACGCGCCGCATTGGCCGCCGCGATGGCGTTGATCATGTCGGTGAAGCCCGGCCCCTCTGTGCCCGAGGCCGCCGCGACTTCGCCCGTCACGCGGCAGAAGCCATCGGCGGCGTGGCACATTGCACCTTCGTGACGGCCCGAATAGGTCGGGATGCCTTCGAGCGCGATGGCATTGACGACGGGGTAATTGCCCGGACAAGAGAACAACGCCGCGAGGCCTTCCTCTTTGCAAAGCCGCGCGAAGACCTGTGCGCCGGTCATGGGAAAGCTGGCTTTGACCGGGGCTATTTTGGATGCGGCGGCGAATTCATCCGGCACTTTGATCGGCTTGGCCTCTGCTGTGGCGGAAGCCGCTGCGACGGGTTCAGTGGCGATTGCCGCCGCCATCGTTGCGCCCGCGCCTGCGGCGGCCTTGTGGATGAAGCGCCTGCGCGAAATGTCAGGTTCAGCTTCGGGATGCTTGTGTTTGGTTTTGCCGTTCATGAACTCTCCTTGCTTTGAGGCTCGCTGCGCTAGCTTTCAAAAAAAAAACAAACCCGCCAAGAACTAACGCAACCGAAAAAAGCAGGGCAGGTTTTAGGGCGGTTCTTCCCCACTTCTTCGTGCTCTTCGTCGCTTCGTGGTTAAGGTTATTTCTTGAATGCGATCTCTCAGTGATGCCTGCTGACCGGTCGGTAAGCGTTGACTTCAGCGCACAGTCTACATACTATCCCGTGCAACGCAAGCAAGTTAAAACCTAGACGAAAATTCGGTTGAAGAAAGCTTTCTGACTGCGCCACCAGCCCCTTGGGGGTCGGTCGCCGTTCTTATTCATTGTGGCATTTCACGTTGCACCAATCAGCAGCTTTGGAGGACAAAATTATGCGGCGTTATTTGAGCATCATTGCATTGTTAGCGTTATGCGTGCCGGCCTTTGCCCAAACGGACAAACTGGCGGGCCGTTGGGAAGGCAAAACACAGTCGCCCCAGGGTGAACGCGCGACGACGGCGACGTTCAAAAAAGCAGGCGATGGCTACACCGGCATCATCACCGGCTTGAGCGGCGAGATGCCGCTCAAAGACATCAAGCTCGACGGTGACAAAGTCACGGCCAAAGCCGAAGTCGAAACACCACAGGGCGCGTTGACCATCAATTATGCGTTCACCTTGCAAGGGGATGTGTTGAAGGGCACGGGCTCGCTCGATTTTGGCGGCAATCCGTTTAGCTTCGATGTGGATTTGAAACGAGAAGGCGGCAGCGCTCAAGCTGCACCTGCGCCCTCGACATCCGCACCTAGCGCGCCTCCTGCGGCGCAGGGAGCAGGTTCGGCAGCGGGTGCGCCCGGCGGCGCACAAGCCGCGCGCGCCCAACGCCCCAGCATTCCGCAGCCGCAACAACAACAGTCGCTGGATTATTTCGTCGGCCAATGGAGCTTCAAATACATTGGGCGCGAGAGCGGGTTCGGCCCCGCCCCGCGCGAAGGCGTGCTCATCCTGACCAAACGCGCCGATGGGCAAGCCGTCGAGGGCGTGGCGAATTGCAAACACGATGGCGGCGTGTTCAAAGAGAGCTATGTGATCACCTTCGATCAAGCGACCAAGGTGCTGAACTTTTCAGTCAAGCAACCGGACGGCGTCAACCTCAAGAGCACGGGCGACTGGTCATCGCCGATTGCCGTGCGCTTCAAAACTGAGCCGGTCAAAGTCAAAGGCGCAACGCTGCAGATGCGCCGCACCTTGAGCATCATCGCGGCCCATTCGTTTTCCATCGCCGACGAACTCTCGGAAGACGGCGGCCCTTTCGTCCGGCTGGGCAGCGCAGTGTTTTCAAAAGTTGCGGGTCAATAAATGCCAATTTCGTTATCAGACGATGGGGCCGCCAGGTTTAATCGGTCAAGGCTTTTGGCCGGCATGGTGCTAGCGGTTTGGCTATGTTTGCTGAG
>JANOWX010000091.1:0-5041 GCA_031418175.1 Acidobacteriota bacterium
CAAGATCAAAATGTCATCCAGTTTGCATGCGGCGGTGAAGTCGCCATAGGTCAGGATGCGCTGATTCCAGCCCAGCGCGCGCAGCTTGGGATGTATGATTATCTGCCCGTCAGCGTCGCTGAAAGCTGGCAGGGCTTGTCCGGCCAATGCCAGATAGCGTTCGGGGAAAAAGTAATGAACCGGCCCACGCCGCGGCAGTGTCGGTGTTTTCATTGGCTTCCTTTCAGTGAATTGTCGGGAGTGGTAGGCTGGCCTTGTTCGTAAGAACCTATCTGCCACTCCCAAGTGGTGGATGACTGGGGCTGGTAAGTGTTGACGCACTTGCCAGCCCATCGCGTTATACGGCAAGCAGGGCTGCCGGCGTGTAGGGGAAGGGGCCGGGTGACGTGGTAGTGGACGGCGCGGGTTGCACGGGCGCGGGTTTGTGGACGCCGTTCAAGGGTTGCTCCGGCTGTCCGCTGCGGAAGCGGTTCGGCGCGCGTTTGGTGATGGTTGTTTTCATTGGTTTCCTTTCTTGGTTGGGGTGTTGATGAGCTTGGCGAGTGTCAGCACTTTTCAAGCTCCGGTTGATTGAATCACCACGGCGTCACCACAACGCCGCTTTGAAAATCAGTTATCTTCCCTGAGCCAGTCCAGCAGGCCTCATTGCTCACAGTTCCTTTCTTGAGATGGCTGGCGCGTTGCCACGCCAGCCGGTTGGTTTAGATGTCTACGCTGCAATACTTTTCGCCGCGCAGATAGAGTGAGGGGGAAATCAGCGGCGCGTTGGCGCGCTCTTCGTCTCGAACTTTCCAGCCGTTGGCCGTCAACTCGCCATTGGCAGACCAGGCCGAAGGGGCAGGGGCGGCAGCGCCTTTGCCTTCGGCAGACGCCACACCGAGGGCCTCGGTGTAGCGTTGCATCAGGCGTCGGGCAACCTTGTGTTTACAGACGGTCTTGGCTTCGCACGTGTGTGCATCGTCCACGGTGTACAGCTTGCGTCTCGTGGTGCTTTGAATCCGCAACACGCCATCCGCAAACGACCAGTAGCGCGAACGATTGATTTCATAGACCGCCCGATCAATCGCGCGCAGCATCGCCGCGTTGTTCGCGCTCTTGGCCTTTGCCGTTTCCACCGTCTGATTGAAGATTGCTGTGTTGAGTAACATTGCCGTTCGCCTCCGTGTGTGATGTCCAACTGACAGGGGATAAATTACCGCAAGCGGATGTTTCTGTCAAGTAAAACATCCGCTTGCGGAAAATAAACTTTCAGGCTATAAGTCCACTTATGAACTTACTGAGCACACAGCAGGCAGCAGAGAAGCTTGGCGTTAGCGAACGTCGCGTGCGCTCCCTCATCACTGAGGGCAAGCTTGTTGCTCATAGGCTTGGCAGGGATTATGCGATTGAGGAAAACGTGTTATCGAACGTGCTGGTCTATGGCAAACGAGGTCGGCCGAAGAAGCCGGACGAAGAAACACCGGCGGCTGTGGTCGTGACGAAGCCGGTCCGGCTGAAGCCAGTGCCGACGCCTGCATTAATTCCCGAGACGAAGACGGCAGGGAAGCAGGCCACGCCTAAGGCGAGAGCCGAGACGAAGAAGACGGCGGCAGGGCAGGGCGCGCTGGCGGCAACGAAGCGCAAAACAAAGGTCGCGGCTGTTACGGCGGCGCCGAAACCAAAACGGGCAGGGAAGAAAGGAGCGCAGCAATGAGCAACACGCAAGTCTTACTGGCCGCCGCCGGCGTCATCGTCACGTTGATCGTGGCCGTCTGGGGCATCACGGCGGGCTATATGAACCGGCTGATTGACCAGACGGAGCGCAACACGACGCGCCTGATCGAACAGTTTGAGCGGCGCATGGCTGAAAGCGCCAGTCAGTTCGAGAAGCGGATGGATGACCGTGACGAAAAGATGCTGGCCCGGATTGACGGGCTGGAATGGAAACTGAGCGGGCGGCTAGACGCAGTTGAAGCGAAGCTGACCGGACAAATCGAAAACCTGCGCCTCGAAGTCCGCAGCGACCGTGAATCGCTGCGTGGCGAGGTTGAGCGGTTGACGTTCCGGGTTGAACAGCTTGAGCGCCGCGCGGCCTAGCCAAAGCCCGCCTGGCGAACGCCACGCGAAGAAGCGTGAGACGAAGACGAGAGAAGGAATCAGCATGGCGACAGTGGAAAACGAAAAGCTGATGAGTGAAGCCCAACTGCCGGCGGATGCACCGTCAGACGCCAGGACAGAGCAAGAACGCGCGCACAAGCCGCGCCGTGACGGGCAGATCATCGAAAAGGTCAAAAGCAAAAAGTACCTGGTGCGCCTGTTTCTGGGCCGGGATACGAACGGCAAACGTCATTACTTTTCCGAGACCATCCGAGGCACACGCAAAGACGCCGAACAGTGTTTGCGTGAATTCTATCGCCGCAAGCAAACTGGCGAGCCGTTGCGGCTGTCGGATGTGACCTTCGACGGGTTTCTTGATGAGTGGTTACAGGCAGTCAAGCTGCGGATGCGCGAGCAAAGCCATTTGCACTATACCAGAATGGTAAACGCGCACATTCGCCCAGTGCTGGGCCAGCGCCGTCTGCTGGATCTGCGCGCCAGCGACATCCGGGCGTTGGAAAGCAAGCTGAAAGAGGATGATTATTCTTCGGTCACTCAACGCTACGTGCATATGCTGCTCAACAACATTTTCAAACAAGCTCTGATTGATGAGCGCATTCAACGCAACCCGATGTTGGGGGTAACTACGCCGCAGTTGGTGCGGACAGAGAAACCCATTCCTACACCGGCAGACGCTCGCTTGATCATGGCCGAGGCGGAAAAGCGCGGCTTGCGCCCGTTGTTTGAGTTGGCTTTCTGCACGGGGTTGCGCCCGTGCGAATACCTGGCGTTGAAGTGGTCAGACTTGGATCAGACGGCGCGCACGATCAAGGTGCAACGTTCGCTGAACTGGTTCAACGGCGGCCGGTGGGAAGAAGTCGAGCCCAAAAGCCAGACTTCACGGCGCACGTTGACCTTGACACCCGAACTGATCGAAGGTTTGCAGCGGCAACGGAAGCGGCAGCTTGAACAGCGTATGAAAATGGGCGCCAGTTGGGCCACTCACGACTTCATCTTCACCAATGAAATCGGCGAGCCGTACAGACGGGAGCACGTGCGCATAGATTTTCTCGAGTGCGTCGAGGCCGCCGGGCTTCCGGCGTTTCAGTTACGCGCCACACGCCACGCGACAGCGACCGAACTGATGGTTCAGGGTGTCAATCCAAAGGTCGTATCCGAACAGTTGGGCCACTCGGATGTGAGCATCACGCTGCGGGCGTATTCGCACGTCACGAAGGGTTTGAAAGAACAGGCTGCTGAGACCGCTTCAAAAGCGTTTCTGGGCTGATTTTTCAGCGATGGCATCCTATTGGCACACCAAAACTGCTAGATAGACGGAAGTCTTGTGAGTTAGATCATTGAAAATAAGAGAGTTAAATTGGCTGTTGACGCCGTTTCAAATATAAGAACGGATTATAGGTGCAGGTTTTGCGGCAGTAAAGCGCGTGAAATTTGAGCCAGCCCGGTGAGGCGGACTAGCCGTCAAGCCGTTTCGACCAGGATCAGCGTCGCGCAACCGTGCGCCACACTGGCGCGATGTTTCTCCGTTTCGCCCGGCAAAATGAAAAGCCCCTCGCCCGCGCGCAACGTGACACGGCGGTCGGCAAATTGAATTTCCAGCGCGCCCGCGAGCACATAACCGGCGTGCCCGTTGCGGCACCAGTCCGGTTCGTTGAACTCGTCCGTGAATTCGACCAGCCGCAATTTCTGGTTGCCGCGTGTGACCGCTTTGAAACGTACACCGGGCGCGGGCTGCTCCCATTCAAGCGCCGTAAAATCCACTTTCAGCTTTTCATCAACGTCCATCATCATCATTGTAGTTGAGGCAATTCCATCAACCCCATGCCCGGCGTCGAAACCAACACCGCGCCCTCGGCCACGCCGTTGCGTCCACGCGGTTCGTACCATTCACGCTGCACGCGTTCCAACAAGTGCGGCACGTTTTCCAATGCAGTCAACGCCAGCACCACGCCGCCGAAGCCGCCGCCCATCAGCCGCGCGCCATAAACTTGCGGGTCGGCCAGCAGCACGTCGCGCAAGCTTTCGACCTCAGGCGTGCTGACTTCGTATAAGTCGCGCAAACTGTCGTGCGAAGCGTTGATCAACGCACCCAAGGCCCGTGCCGTCGGCGCTTCATCATCATCGTCACCGGCTTGCTGCAACAGCTTTACCGCCGCCGTGACGCGTTCGATCTCGCCCAAATGATGACAGGCGCGGGCAGCCAGTTTCAGTAACTCGTCACGCCGTTCCCGCATCAGCGCCGGAAAGAGCCGCGCGCATTCGGCTGCGGCTTGTGGATAGTGCCGCGCAAATTCGGCCAGTGTGATGACCGGCGGCAATTCATTCAGACATTCCGCCAGCGCCGCAAACGCAGCGGCCTCGCCAGCCCGCAATTGCACCACAGCCGTTTGCCACTGTTGCGCAAAGCCCGCGCGGTGCTGCTGCAAATCAGCCAGCAGTGCGGGCAACAGGACACGCGCGACGGCGGCGCGTTCGTTGTATTCCAACAGCACGCGGCTGCCCTTGTCGGCTTCGTGCGAAAAGCAGGTCGCCCAGCGGTACTTTTCACTGAGCAATGGCACCGGCTGCACTGTGCCAGCGGCGTATGACAACCACACCGCTTGTCCGCGCTGGGCCAAACAAATCGCTGTGTGATCCAGCGCGCCGCCCCGTGTGCCGCAATACCATTCGGCCTGTGACGAATCTTTGGCGAGTTGCGCGAGCGTGTATTCGATTTGATTGGCCGTCCGCACCGCCGCCCCCGCCAGCACCGTCAACGCCGACGAAGACGACGAACCGCCGCGCGGCGGGATCGTCGAATCAACCAGAAACTCAAAGCCGTTGGCGAGCGCCGCGCCGTGTTGCCATTGCGCATAAAAACACGCGCCGCGCACGTAATTGCTCCAATGTGCGGCGGGCGGCGCTTGCTGCGCCAACCATTCCTGCCAACTTCGGCTCGCATCAG
>JANOWX010000092.1:0-2045 GCA_031418175.1 Acidobacteriota bacterium
GGCTCGACGCCGCTTTTCGTTCGCTGCTCGCATCTTCCGCAGCAACCCGGATTGTTCGATGGCAAAAGCCAAAGCGGCGTCGAGCCGCCGCACTCCAAAGGCTTCGCCAATTCAATTCAGCGAATGCCCCAGCGCCAGCGCCAACACCTGCTCTTGCGTAGCTGCTTCTCGCGTCAACACGCCCGCAATTCGGCCCGCGTGCAGCACGGCGATGCGGTCGCTCATGCCCAGCACTTCGGGCAGTTCCGAAGAGATCAGCAGCACCGCCATCCCTTGTTCAGCCAGGTCGCACATCAGCCGATGGATTTCGGCTTTCGCCCCGACGTCAATGCCTTGCGTAGGCTCATCCAAAATGATGATGCGCGGTTTGGTGGTCAGCCATTTGGCCAGTGCGACTTTTTGTTGATTGCCGCCCGACAGATTGCCGGCGGGCGCAAAGATCGAAGGCGTCTTGATCGCCAATTGTTCGACCATCGCAACGGCCTGCGCGCGTTCGGCGGCGAAATCAAGCCAGCCGTTGCGCGGCAAACTCGCCAACGTGATGTTTTCGCCAAGCGCCAGCGGCAGAATTACGCCGTGTTGGCGGCGGTCTTCGGGCACGTAAGCGAGGCCCAACGCAATCGCGCGCGCCGGGCTGTCAAGTGTGACGCGCGCGCCCTGCACCCAAATTTCACCGGCATCGGCGGGCGTCAAGCCAAACAGCACGCGCGCCAATTCGGTGCGGCCCGCGCCCACCAAGCCGGCCAGGCCGACGATTTCGCCCGCGCGCACGCTCAGGCTCACGTCACGCACGCCTGACGCCGCGCAACCCAGGCCGCGCAGTTCGAGCAAGACCGCGCCTTGCTTGACCGCACGTTTGGGAAAGACGGCCGAAAGCTCGCGTCCGATCATCAGGCGAATCAGTTCGTCGCGCGTGACACCGGCCATCGCGCGCGTCTCGATGGTTTCACCGTCACGCAACACCGTGACGCGGTCGGCGATTTGCGAAAGCTCTTCGAGGCGATGCGAGATGTAAATGATGCCGACGCCCGCCGCGCGCAATTCGCGCACGACGCGAAAGAGGTTTTGCGCGTCCGCTTCACCGAGCGCAGCCGTCGGCTCATCCATAATCAGGAGGCGCGCGTCCTGGCCCAAGGCGCGCGCGATCTCGACCAGTTGCTGTTCGGGCATCGTCAGATCGCCCGCGCGCCGCTGCGGATCAATACGCGCGCCGACTCGCTGTAACAGCACCGTGGCGCGTGCGGTGCGCGCGCGCCAATCCACGCGCCGCCACAGCCCGGTTGGCTCGTAGCCAGACGCGATATTTTCGGCGACCGACAATTCGGCAAAGAGCGCCGGTTGTTGATAAATCGCCGCGATGCCCGCGCGTTTGGCTTGGGCCGTGTCGTGTTGCGCGAGGGGCTGGCCGTTGAGTTCGAGCGTGCCGCTGTCGGCCTGCACCGCGCCCGTAATGATTTTGATCAGGGTGGATTTGCCCGCGCCGTTCTCGCCCACGAGCGCGTGCACTTCGCCAGCCTGCAAATCGAAGGAAGCAACTCGCAGCGCGTGCACGCCCGCGTAGGATTTTGAAATGTTGATTGCTTTGAGCATCTCAACAAACCACAAACAGTCCGCCCACGAAGCCACCCGAAGAAAACACGAAGTCAGCACAGTTCTTCGTGCCTTCTTCGGGTGGCTTCGTGGGCGAGCTGTTTCATATCGCTAGTTCGCTCAGCTTCACCGGTCGCCCCAGCGCCGCCGACCTATCCGCCGCAAAGACGACGCGGTGCGATTGAAAAGCCGTCTCGAAATCCGTCAACGGCATCGGCGTGCCGGCGTTCAGCGCATCAATGAACGCTTGAAACTGCGGCTGGTACGGGTGATCGTTCACGTCGCCGGAATCAACCGGCGCGACGGCGAGTTGGCTCCACTTGTTTTTATCGGTCTTGAGTTTCTGGCTGTGGAAGCGATTGTCGAGCAGGCTGCCCTGACTGCCGACGAGGTGTATGTGGAAGTAATAAGGCTGCAGGCAATCGGTCACTGACGCGACTTTGCCCAGCTTGCCG
>JANOWX010000093.1:0-1753 GCA_031418175.1 Acidobacteriota bacterium
GCCGCGCTCAAACTGGCTGAGGTCAAACTCGCCGAGGCGAACAATATCGTGCAGGCCGGCGGTTATGAACTGGCCGTCAAAAACCTGCACCTGTTTGCCGCGCTGGTTGCTTACGGCGATGCCTATACGCGCCGCCTGCCCGCCACCGAACACAAAGAACGCAACAAATGTTTGAAGCTGATCGAACAGTTCATCTTCAAACAACAGCGCCCGGTTGAAATCGTGCGCCGCGACTTGCCTTTCAATTACCGCGAAGAGACGAACGCGCTGGTCGAGACGCTCAAACGCATCCGCCTGCGCGCGCTTGACGATGTGCTGGGCGGCGGCAAGATGATCAAATGATTGCAGATCGGTACGGTACCGCGCGCGTCAGCAAGCGGCGCATTATCGTTGCATCAATAAATCAAGGCTGGCGCCTCCGCTTGCTCACGCGCGTGGTACCGTATCATGCTCAAAACCCTCGCCCTCAATCGCCACACCAAAACCATTCAGCCGGTCAGCGACCCCGATCAAATCAGCGACTTGTGCGCCGCGCCCGACAACGTGCTTTGGGTAGACGTGAGCGATCCGACCGGCAGCGATTTTGACGAACTCGCCAAAGAATTCGGTTTTCACCACCTGGCCATTGATGATTGCCGCTTCCCGCACCAGCGCCCCAAAGTCGAAGAGTATCCCGGCTACTATTTCGTCGTGCTTTACGAAGCCGAATTGAATGAACCCGGCCAACTTGAATTGCGCGAGTTGAATTTGTTCCTGGGCGCCAACTATCTCGTCACCGTGCACAGCCAGCCCGTGCGCGCGCTGGCGCAGGCCGAGAAGCTCTGGCACAACTGGCTCGATCTGGCTGAGCAGGGAACGGGCCTGCTGACCTATTTGCTGCTGGACGCCATCGTGGACGATTACATGGCCCTGCTCGACCAGCAGGCCGAACGCATCGAAGACATCGAAGAAACGATCTTCGGCGAATTTCAGCCCGCCGCCTTGCAAGAGATTTTCCGGCTGAAAAAGCAGTTGCTCTTTTTGCGGCGCAGCGTCGCGCCGTTGCGTGAAGTGTTCAATACGCTGTTGCGGCGCGAACAGGCGCTGTTTGCACGCGAGACGCTGGTTTACTTTCAGGATGTCTTCGATCATCTGATCCGCGTGACCGAGATGATTGACATGCTGCGCGACACCCTGAGCGCGGCGGTCGAAGCCTACCTCTCGGTTTCAGGCCATCGCATGAACATGATCATGAAGCGGCTGACTTCGATCTCGGCCATCCTGATGTCGGTCACGCTGCTGGCTGGCATTTACGGGATGAATTTTGCTTTTATGCCCGAATTGGGCTGGCGCTATGGTTACGTCGGCGCCTTGGCCAGCATGCTTTTGCTGGCGTTGGCGCTGTATTTTTACTTTCGCAAAATTAAATGGCTGTGAAAAAAGGCGGGCCAAAAAACAAACGCCAACCGCTGCATGCGGTGCGCTCAAAGACCCGGCGCTTGCGCGCGGCTGAACCAAAGACCGCTTCAGCCCGCGTACGCGACGCTGATGTCACTGCGGCGGGGCTGCGGCCGGACATGCGTACGGATATGCCGAACCCGCGCTTTGCCGCCGAACTCGTGGCCGCTAGCGCCGCCGACCAAACAGACCGCTTGCCCTCGGTGATGCTGGTGATCACGATCCTGGCCGTAATTTATATCGGCTTTATCGCCTGGCAGGCGGCGCAAATGCCTGCGAAATAATTGGCGCCGAAAAAAAAGCGGGCGCGCCGGAC
>JANOWX010000094.1:0-11344 GCA_031418175.1 Acidobacteriota bacterium
GTCAGTAGCCCGACCGTCTGGAAGGGCTTGCTTGCGCGTGGCCTGCCCTCCCTCACGGTCGGGCTACTGACACGGCAATCACTTACTTGTCTATTTTATTTAGCTGCGCCTTGCACCTTGGCAATGACTTCTTCGCTGACGCTCTTCGGCGCTTCTTCATAGCGCGCGAAGTGCATCGTCGAAGCGGCGCGTCCCTGCGTCATCGAGCGTAGATCGGTTTCGTAACCGAACATCTCGGCCAGCGGCACCATCGAGGTGATGATCTGCGTGCCGGGCCGCGTATTCATGCCTTCGATACGGCCCCGGCGCGAACTCAGGTCGCCCGTCACCGAACCCATGTAATCTTCGGGCGTCACGACCTCGACCTTCATCACCGGTTCCAGCAGCACGGGATTGGCCTTGCGCGCCGCTGCCTTGAAAGCGATGGAACCCGCGATTTTGAAGGCCATTTCCGACGAGTCTACTTCGTGGTAGCTGCCATAGACCAGATTGACCTTGACGTCCACCAGTTCGTAGCCGGCCAGAATGCCGCCTTGCAGCGCCTCTTTCACGCCCTTCTCAACCGCCGGGATGTATTCCTTCGGAATCACGCCGCCGACGATCTTGTTGTTGAACTCGAAGCCCTTGCCCGCCTCGTTCGGCTCGATCTCCAGCACGACGTGGCCGTACTGGCCGCGCCCGCCGGTCTGCCGCGCGTACTTCTCTTCGGCCTTGGCCGACTTCTTGATCGTCTCGCGGTAGGCGACCTGTGGTTTGCCGACGTTGGCCTCGACACCGTATTCGCGTTTCAGCCGGTCAACGATGATCTCCAGGTGCAATTCGCCCATGCCGGAGATGATCGTCTGATTGGTCTCGTGATCGGTGGTCACGCGGAACGACGGGTCTTCCTGCGCCAAGCGGCCCATCGCGATGCCTAGTTTCTCTTGATCCGGGCGCGTCTTGGGTTCAATCGCCAGCGAGATGACCGGCGTGGGGAACTCCATCGCTTCCAGAATGACCGGCGCGTTTTCGGCGCAAACCGTGTCGCCCGTGGTCGCGCCTTTCAGTCCGACCAGCGCGACGATTTCGCCGGCGTAAGCTTCCGCAACCTCTTCGCGCTTGTTCGCGTGCATGCGCACGATGCGTCCGATGCGCTCCCGCGTGTCCTTCGTCGTGTTCAGGATGTAGGAACCGGACTTGAGCACGCCGGAATAAATGCGCGTGAAGCAGAGTTGACCGACGTGCTTGTCGGCCATGATCTTGAAGACCAAGCCGGAGAAAGGCACCTTGTCGTCGGCCGCGCGCTCGACCTCTTTGCCTTTGAGGTCAACCCCCTGCATCGGCGCGATGTCGGTCGGCGAGGGCATATAGTCCACCACCGCGTCCATCAGCGTTTGCACGCCCTTGTTCTTGAACGCCGAGCCGCAGACGACCGGGAAGAGTTGAATCCCGATGCAGCCCTTGCGCAGCGCCGCGCGAATCTCGTCGTTGCTGATCTCCGCGCCTTCCAGATACTTCGTCGCCAAGGCGTCGTCCACTTCGGCAACGGCCTCGATCATCGCCTCGCGCGCAGCCTTGGCCGCGCCGAGCATGTCGGCGGGAATCTCTTCGGTGTTGTAATCCGACCCCATTTCTTCATCTTTCCAGTACAGGGCCTTCAACTCAATCAGATCAATGCAGCCCTTAAACTGGTCTTCCGCGCCGATGGGCATCTGAATCGGAACCGGCTTCGCGCTCAGCCGCGTGCGGATGGTGTCAACCGCGTGATCGAAATCGGCGCCGGGGCGATCCATCTTGTTGATGAACGCGATGCGCGGGACTTCGTATTTGTCAGCTTGCCGCCAGACAGTTTCGGATTGCGGCTGCACACCGGCCACCGCGTCAAACACGGCCACCGCACCGTCCAGCACGCGCAGACTGCGCTCGACCTCAATGGTGAAATCCACGTGGCCGGGCGTATCAATGATGTTGATGCGGTATTCGATCTGGTTGCGCTTCCAGAAACAGGTCGTCGCGGCGGACGTAATCGTGATGCCGCGCTCTTGTTCCTGCGGCATCCAGTCCATCGTCGCTGTGCCGTCGTGCACTTCGCCGATCTTGTGCGAGATGCCCGTGTAAAAAAGAATGCGTTCGGTCGTGGTGGTCTTGCCGGCATCAATGTGCGCCATGATGCCGATGTTCCGAAATCTGTTTAACGGTTCCTGTCTTGGCATACTACCCCGCTAGTCTGTCGTACAGCTTATTGCCGACTAGCCTATGTGTTTGCGACGTGCCGTGGCGCTTCGCTTGAAACGACTACTGGCCACCGCCTTCCTCAATCTCCTAAAAACTCTACCAGCGATAATTCGCAAAAGCCTTGTTGGCTTCGGCCATACGATGCACATCCTCGCGCTTCTTGACCGAATTGCCCTTGCTCGCGGCGGCATCCAGAATCTCGGCGGCCAACCGATCCACCATCGTCTTTTCAGCGCGGTCACGCGCATAGTTGGCCAGCCAGCGCATTGCCAGTGCCACCCGGCGGCTGGCCGTAACTTCGACCGGTACTTGATAGTTGGCGCCGCCGACACGCTTGGATTTGACCTCGACTTTAGGTTGAAGGTTCTCAATCGCTTTTTTGAAAATCTTCAGCGGATCTTCTTCGCTCTTCGCCTTGATCTTGTCGAGGGCGCCATAGAGGATGCCCTCTGCCACGGCCTTTTTCCCGTCCCACATCAGCGTGTTGACAAACTTAGCCACGAGCGAACTGTTATAGACCGGATCAGGCAAAATCTCGCGTTTGGGAACTTCTCTTCTTCTCGGCATAATTGCTTCAACCTATTTTTCCGCTTCTGCTTTGTAGTTATTTCTTCTTCGCTCCGCCTTTGGCTGGTGCGGCTGCGCCTTCTTTCGGACGCTTCGCGCCATACTTCGAGCGGCCCTGTTTGCGATTGGCTACACCGGCAGAATCAAGCGTGCCGCGCACGATGTGATAGCGCACACCCGGCAAATCTTTGACGCGGCCACCGCGCACTAACACAATTGAATGCTCTTGCAGGTTATGCCCGATGCCAGGGATGTACGAAGTCACTTCGATCCCATTGGTCAAACGCACGCGCGCAATCTTACGCAAAGCCGAATTCGGCTTCTTCGGCGTTTGCGTCTTGACCTGCACGCAAACCCCACGGCGCTGCGGACACGATTGCAACGCGGGACTCGAAGTTTTGTAACGTACCGCCTTGCGGCCTTTGCGTACTAACTGGCTAATAGTTGGCATAGCACTTTACCCGACGTTTGACCCATTCCAGCACACTCTAGACGCGTAGCCGAAACTAAGGCCCATACGAGCTTAAACTCGCTTTTGCGCTGGTGAGGACAAGCCCTTGCCTAAATGCAAGTTACTTGCATCACTGCACTCTGATTGTGGAAGACAGTTTTGTGAATGTGGGATATTCGTATTACTAACCTGTGCAGATTTGGCGTCCCAACGTCGCCGAGTTTCTCTGTGGCGTAATTCCTGGTGTGGTTAAGTCCTTTTGCTGCCCGCAAGCACTTAACCTAAGGTGATGAACGCGCTAGAAGCGCAACGCCACAATACTTTCTCATCTGGTTGTCAAAATGAGCTACTAAGCTTCAACCAGCAAGCAGCGCCTCTGCACCGAACGACCTTCAAAACGCTGCCTTTCATTTTCTTGCTGAGTTATATGTGCCCAGCAAAGTGCGCGACTATACGAGTCAGGCCCCAGGCTGTCAAGCGGGTTTTAGGCTATTTTGCAGGTTACGGCAATTATTTCGAGCGGGCTTTTTGAATGGGGGCGGGTGTTCGCGGGACTTCTCACAACGGATTGGCCGTTAGAGCCAGAAACTCTTCTTTGCGTCGGCCACGCCTTGCGACTCTTCCTGATTCGGCTGTTCGCTAACGCTAAAAACGTTGCGTGAAGGAAGTTCAATCGCCGATAGGACGCCCGTCAAATAAGCGCCCGTATCTATCCCGATCAAATGGTCGCGCAACCAGACCTTCTCACGCTCGCCGAAAAGCATCCCGGTAATCGTGTGACCGAAAACCACGGTCTTTCCGCTATATTCGGCAAAAAAATGACGATTGCGCGCCCAAATCAGCGCCGGATGATCGGGGGTTTCTTGGGGATGAAAGAAGCCGCCATTGCCATCCTCAACCAATGAAGCATGAACGTAGATGGCATGTTCATCTTCATCCCAGGTGGGCAAGTCGGCGATAAAGTTGCAGTGCTCTTCCGGAATTGTGAGGTTGCCTTCCGCATCGAGGTAACTCTGCAATGTCTCAATGCCACCATTGATGTACCAGAGCTCAACCTCCTCGCTACCGGGTTGCGCCAGGGCTGAAAGCATCATGACTTCATGATTGCCACGAATAACGGTGACTGTTTCCGGAGCTTGCTTTTTCAACTCAATGGCAAGTTCAACCACGCCGCGCGAGTCTTCGCCGCGATCCACCAAATCTCCAATTAATACCAACCGATCTTGGCCCGGCTGATACTGCATCTGCTCCAACAGACGTTCAAACAGCAAGCGCTTACCGTGTATGTCACCTACGACCAGAGTCCTCATAGCCGCGCATTATTGCGCAACTTGCCTTGAAATGAAAAACTAAAAAGTTATGATACGGGTGCGCCGTTACTATTCACGCGTCAATCGAGCTAGAAACAATCCAATGTCATCCGCCCTTACGCTGGCAAACCTGCTCACCATCTTGCGCCTATTACTTGTGCCGGTCTTCGTGACCGCCATTTACTATCAGGAGTTCACCTGGGCGCTCGGCTTGTTCTTTGGCGCCGCAATAACCGACGGGCTCGACGGTTTTTTTGCACGCGCGTTCAATCAAAAGACTCAACTGGGTTCGATTCTCGATCCAATGGCCGACAAGCTGCTGCTGGTAACAGCTTTCATTGTGCTTTCGAGCCATGGGATGACCAAGACTGCGCCGATTCCTTTTTGGGTGACAGTGGCCGCGATCAGCCGCGACGTCTTTATTGTCCTTGGAGCATTGGCCATCAACGTCGCAACCGGATTCAGCCAGTTTCGCCCCTCTGCACTTGGCAAGTTCAACACCTTTGTGCAATTCGTGACCATCGCCGTCTTTCTCGCGGCCAATGCCTTCGCGTTGGATACCCGCTTGATTACCGCGACTTGTCTGGCCACGTTTCTGCTGGCGTTGCTGTCGGGTATTCACTACATCTTTCACGCGAATCGCCTGCTCAACGAGAGGCCGGACGAGACTCCGAAGTAGTCAACGAATATGCGCGAACACTCCGACAGCCCTGGCCCGGCATTGCGTAACCCGCTCGAATGGTTGCGTTGGGTGCCAGCTTTAGCAGTTGCGCTCTTGCTCTTGTTGCTCTTGTTGCTCTGCGGCAGCGTCGTCTTTCTGCCCATGCTCTGCGCGATAGCCCTGGCTTACCTTTTGGCGCCCTACGTGAAATGGTTCGAACAGCGTGGCTGGTCGCGTTCAAATGCGGCCTTGCTCGGGCTGACCCTGGCCACGCTGCTATTCGCACTCGCCCTGATCTTCATCCTGCCGGGCATTTGGGAGCAATTAGGCAATGCGTATCAACGGGCGCTCGTATTGTTCGGCAACCGAGAAAGAGCCGCGCCGTTAATGGGCAAGTTGAAACAGATGCTCCCGCCTGTTTATGGCAGCTACATTGACGCGCTAGGGGAACGTCTGATGACATCGCTCAGCCAATACAAGCTGAGCGAGTTAGCGTTAGGCTGGTTGCAGAGCGGTCTCTTCCGGCTCGTCACTTTGACGGCTTCGATCCTCGATCTATTACTGATTCCCTTCTTTACCTACTACCTGCTGGCGGATGCGCGCGCCATTCGCGGGCGGTTTGAGATGCTCATCCCGCCGCGCTTTCGGCCGCAGGCCTTGGCGTTAACGAATCGGATCAGTCAAGTCATCTCTTCGTATGTGCGCGGACAACTGGCGATTGCAGTCATCATGGCTTCGTTCTATGTCATCGGCTTCGCCTTGTTGCGCGTGCCAATCGCCGTGACGCTTGGGGTGATCTCAGGACTGCTCAACTTTATCCCATACATCGGCACCTTGACGGGGCTATCGCTGTCGCTGGTTTTCCTGATCCTGGATGGCGCGGGGATTTCGCGCCTGCTGGGAGTGCTGGCGCTCTTTGCCCTCGTGCAAAGTATCGAGGGCTACTATTTGACGCCCAAGCTGCTCGGCGACCGGCTCGACCTTTCCCCGCTATGGGTGCTGGTAGGGTTATTGATTGGGGGAAATCTATTCGGGCTGATCGGCATCGTGCTGGCCTTGCCTGTCTTGGCCGTGGCCAAGGTGCTGCTGGACTTCCTGGAAGAGCTTTACCAGCAATCGGACTTCTATTCAGGTTCTGCTTCGCCACTGCTCACAGAGGATGGACAGCCCTTCCCGTCGTGGCAGACGCCAAATAGTCCGCCCGTTTCCCGCCTGATCGTGACCGCCAGCGAGCTTGCCTCGCGCCAGCGTGACCGTGCTGTGGACAATGACGTTTGAATTTCAGGCGCACTGACCATGCAAAAAATGCTTGCCGCCTTCCGTCCAACAGACGCAGGCCTGCCCAAGCTGTTCAATAATCCGATAGTGCGAAAAAGTCTGGCCTGGTTCGAGCCGCAGCATGCCTGTTCCCGCAGTCCGAATTGAACGTTGTTTTTACTTTGGTTGATCGTTGAATGTGTTTGATTGAACTGAGCGGAGTGGCGCGCTGAAAACCGGGCGTATGCTGCTACCGGGGGCGAGTGTCAGCAAGACGGCGGGCGGATTATTTCGGGTTGGTATCGGAAAAATCGAGTCAGACACGAACAGCCGTTCCAGCGTGGTTCCGCCATCGTTTCGTAAAAAGAATTTCTGGGCCTATTACTTGTTTGTTGTCAGTCTTTCGCGGTTGCCGGTGGCGGGCTTCCGCAAAAATTACTTGACGCTTCCCCGCTGACAGGCGTAAAACGCGCGCGTTGCTCAAGCAAATTGGAAACTAATTCATCAAGCCACACCGGCCCGCCCGTCATTGCCATTTGACGGCGTGCGCCGTTCGTTTGGGGAATGGCCTTTTACTGAACCGTAGCTTTCTTAATTCGCGCTTCTCTCCACTTCATCTGGCTGGCTGCAAGCGCAGCCGCTTGACACTCCCCCTACAAGACTTGTTGCCGTTTGGCGGCAAGCCATTTGCTGATTCGCATAAACGAAAGCCCCATCACCGCTAGCAGGCGGTGACAGGGCCTGTTTGAACAACACATCAACTGCCGTCTTTTGCAGTCTGAGATGCGTCGCCCGGAACGCGCACATCCTAGTTCTGACAGGCGGCAGTTGGCAACCTGTAAGGAGCAGGATGTTATGACTAAACTAAATCGTTCTACGTCGTTATCCACGCGCCAATGGCGCACCGGGCTGATCGCTATGCTGTGCTTTAGCCTTACCTTCACACCTTTCCTGGCGCTGCCGCCAATGCAAGTTCAAGCGGCGGCAAGCCAGACACGTAACTTCAGCCCCCCCCCAACAGTTAGCTGCTTTCGCTACGTTTTGGTACAGGCTCAAGACCCTGTTTCAAAGCGGTGCGAACCTGGACACTATGCGCGGCAGTTCACCACAACCGCCCAATACTTATCAGCCGTGGCCTTTGCCTCCGGCCAGTCAGGACGACCCCAAACCAACTCTCACGACGAACTACGATGCTTACCTGACCGCTGCTGTGCAACCGGCGAATGCGACCGGGCCAGTCGGAGCGTTGCCGTTGCAAGCGCCTGATCCTTCGGTGAGCGGCTCAGTGACCAGCGGCTTGTCGGTGGATTTGGCGCAGCGGCGCTTTAACTTCGTCGCGCCAGTGCTGAGTTTGGCTGGACGCGCCGGATTGAATCTGGCACTAGTCTTGAGTTACAGCAATAACCTTTGGCAAGGGTCGGTCTTTAACGTAGATCGCGGCTTTCCCGCCAGGCTGGCGCTTGGGATTTGGGGCGATTCAAATCAGGGACTTGAGCGGCCCTTATTACAACAGCACCACCGGCAAGGCCAGCATCATTTATCTCGCGCCTGACGGCACGCGCACCGATATGGCGTTGAATCCGGTGTCCGGTTTGTTTGAGAGCTACGACGGCAGCTATCTGCAATTCAACGCCCAAACGCAATTGCTGACCTTCCCCAACGGCTTGAAGATGTTGTTTGGCGCGTATTCCTATTCACCCGGCAACTACGATTATCAGGCCTTGCCGATCAAGCTTACCGACCGCAACGGGAATTACCTCAACATCACCTACAAGACGTTGACCTTTGCGGCTAACAACGAAAAGGTCGTGCCGGATTATGTCACTGACACCGCTGGCCGCCGGATAGATTTTGAGTACCAAAACAACCGGCTCACCGGGATCAACCAGAACCGCGGCAGCAGTTGGTTTTACTTCGTGCGGCTGGATTATACGGCTGTGACCTTGCAGACCAATTTCGCCGTCACTGATCCGCCCTTGCCCAACGGCACGCAGGTCTGGATGCTCACCAGCATCACCTATCCGACGGGTGCAAGCTTGCGCTTCACCTTCAACGGCTATGCGCAGATTGCCGGAATTACAAAATGGGCGCCGACCATCAATGGACAAGGCGCGGAACGCCAGATCAATGCGACCGTCTTCAACTACGGCACAGGCACGACCTTTAGCAGTCGCGCGGAGTATGCCGAAAACTGGCAGAATTGGGGCGCGCAAACCTACACCTACGATTCCTTTACCAACGGCTCAGGCACCACGTACTTTGTCACAGACCCTACTGCACGCCGTTACTCTTCCTTGACCAACGGCCTGACACAAACCACCCAGGTTCTTGCCAACAACGGCAGTGTCTTGCTCAAAACCGAGCAGGTTCAGTATGCCGATGATGGCTTGGCTTACCAGTCGAATCCGCGCCTGGTCGAACGACTCGTGACCTCGAATAATTCTGGCGCACGTAAAACCACCTACAGCTATGTGCGACTCGATGGTATTTGGCTGCAAACGACGCGTGACGATTACGCCGGCAACACGGCAACCGTCTACCGCCGCACGACGACCGAATACACCAGCTATCCCGCGCGCCGTATTCTTGGCCTGCCAACCACTGTGTCTGTCTATGCCGGGCCAGGCACGACGCTGATGTCGAGAACCACGAATACCTATGACCAAACCGGGACGTTCACCGATTCCAACAGCCAAACTGCGTCTTACTTTATTGACGCCAGTCAAGCCGGCGTTCTTCAGCACGATGACGGCAACTACGGCCCGACGATGACAGAACGCGGGAATCTAACCAGCGTCACGCAATCTTCCGTCGTCAATGGCGCGGTCAATGGCTCACGCATCAGCAATCGTCTGAGTTACGACACCAACGGCAATTTGCGCGCTGACACCGATGGATCGCTCAATCGTCGCCAATTCGTTTACACGGACAATTACAGCAACAAGCCCACCGGGGTCGCGCAGACGCACGCGTATCTCTACACTTCGGCGGATTCGACCGATTTCCGGCGCGGTTCGCAATACAGCTACTACAACGGCAAAGCCACAAAAACCTTCAATCTCACCCCCGGCTCAAGCACCGAAGAGCAAGTGACGTTATTGAGCTCTGACTTTGCCGACCGGCCTACGCAAACGACACGGCCCGATGGTGGTTGGACGAAAACCCAGTATTGGGATAACTGGCTCTATCAGGTAACCGCCCAACTACAGGATCAATGGGGTGGGACGCGCTACAGCTTCCAGGGATTTGACGGTGCCGGGCGGGCTTGGCGCAAAGCCAATGATCACCAGTTTTGGAACGGCACCATTTTCCAGTATGCCGGACAACAGTTCATCTTTGACCAAGTCGGACGGCAATCCGATACTTCAAACCAAATCACCATCATCGGCAATTGGACGCCTCACGATCTGGATGCCGCCACTGGTTGGGTTTACACCAATACATCCCGCGATGAACTGGAGCGGCTCAAGTTGCTTACACGACAGGATGGCAATGTCGTGCAATACGATTATGCCGGTTGTGATTGCGGCGGCAGCGCCACCACAACGGTGACCGATGAACTGGGCTGCCAAGTGAAAACTGAAACGGACTTTCTGGGGCGCACCTGGAAAGTCAAAGAAATGAGCACGCCTACCACGCCCTACAATCAAGTAACTTACACTTATGATGCGCTCGACCGCATCACCCAAATCAGTCACGCCAACGGAACCGGCACACAAACTCAGACGCGCAGCTTTGTTTACGACGGCTACGGCCGTTTGCAAAGCGAGACTACGCCAGAGGCCGGCACGAACAGCTATACCTACAAGCTGAACGATCTGGTGGAAACCACCACGAATGCGCTTGGCAAGGTCGCTACCTATACCTACAACACGCGCAATCTGCTGACTGGAACCAGCTACAACGACGGCGGCGCTACGCCAACAGTCAGTTTCCAATACGACGCTTACGGCGCGCGCAGCCAGATGACGGATGGCGAAGGAGCGGCCACCTACGTTTACGACTCTCACCGCCATCTGCAAAGCGAAACGCGCACGTTTAATGGGCTGCTGGGTAACAGCACGCTGACTTACGCCTACAACCTGGCCGAGCAGGTAACCACGGCAAACTACTTGGTGAACGGCACCGCTGGCGCGCCCGTTACTTATGGGCCAATCGGCTCCACACTAGCGCCGCCTTACACGTTGAGCGGGCAAGTGACCGACAACTTAGGCCAACCCGTGGCGGGCGCGACTGTCACAGCGAAGGGAGTTAGTCTGGGCGGAGGAAGTGACAGCGAACAAGCCACGACTAACAGTTCCGGTCAATACAGCTTTACCATTCCGGACCCAAGCGGCGACTACGATTTGACGCCAAGTAAGGCTGGCTACTTCTTTAACCCTTCGGCGGTCACCTTTACCGACTTGAACCGTAGCCGCACCGCGAATTTCACGGCAATTCCCCAGGTTGTCTTCAACAAAAACATCAATTACACATACACCTATGCCGGTTCCCGCTACGCCATCGGGACGGACATGATTGGCATCAACCCTGTCAACTGGAGCAATGTCGTCAACGGCATGCAATATCGCGCCTGGGGCGCACTCTGGTCGGCGGTCTATAACGCCGACGCCACAAATAGCGCCGAACGTTATACCTTGACGCGCACCTTCAACACGCGCAAACAACTGGCGACAGTGTTGCTCAACAGCGGCAATGCAGGAGTCTTCAACCAAAGCTACAGCTTTTATCAGAATGGCGCGAACAATGGGCGGCTCCGGCAGATCACAGACAACCTGGACCCGAACTACACCACCACTTACACCTACGACAGTTTCAACCGCATCACCAACGCGGCAGCCGCAGCTTACACACGCGCCTACTGATGTACAGGTCAACTGAAAT
>JANOWX010000095.1:0-15195 GCA_031418175.1 Acidobacteriota bacterium
ATTTGTGCCCCAAGAGGGTGAGCACTTCCTTGCCGGTTTCCAGTTCACGCAACTTCACGCTGCTATCAAGCTGTCCGATGGCGAGACGCCGATTATCAGGTGAAAAAGCAAAATAAGGGCCTTGTTCTTTCAGCGTGAAAAGCTCCTTGCCAGTTTCCACCTCCCACAGCCTAACCGTATCCCTGGCTAGCGTTAGCACGCGCTTGCCATCCGGGCTAAATCTGACGTTTGCCTGAATCTGAATCGCGCTGCTAGGGTGCTCGAGTGTGCGCAGTTCCTGCCCGGTTGCCGCATCCCACAGTTTTGCGGAACCATCGTTGCTTGCGGTTGCCAGCCGCTTGCCATCCGACGAAAAAACAATGCGGTGAACCCAGTTCAGGTGTCCCGCTAAAGCGAACTGTTCCTCGCCGGTTGCCACATCCCATAGTTTGACTTCGCTGGGGCGGCTTCTGGGAACGCGAGCGTCAGATGACACCGTGGCAAACCGCTTGCCGTCGGGCGAAAACTTGAGGTCAAGAATCGGCTCCGCTGCTGGGCGGATAGCGAGCACTTCCTTCCCGGTTGCCGCATCCCACAAGCGGACGGTGCCGTCATTGCTGCCGGTGGCTAACAACCTGCCATCAGGAGAAAGGTCGGCATACAAGATTTGACCAATGTGACCTTTCAGCGTGGCATACTCGCGTCCGGTAGCAATGTCTGTGAGCTTCACCACGTCTCTCCCTACCGACACCAGTTTCCTGCCGCCATCCGAAAAAAAGACACGGTCAACCACATTCTCATGCCGCACAATGGGCAAACCGTTATGCCCCAGCCGGTGCAGTAAATACCACTCGAAGCCACGCAAATCTTCACGGCCCGGCTGCGGCAAATGCAGGTCGAGCAGTTCATTCATCCGCTCGACATTGGCCTGTTCCCAAGCCTGCCCAGCCAGATTCATCTGCGCCGCATAAAGCTGCCGGTAATTGATCTCTTGCTGATTTTCGGCCCGCGTCCGTTGCGCTTCGGCGATCATTTGCTGATCGAGGGCGGCCTGCCGTTGCGCTTCGGCCTCGGTCAAAGCCTGGCGCGTCGCGTCCGCATTCAGATTTGCCTGCTGTAGATTTTGATCTGCACGCGCGGCCTCGGCTTGCGCCAGGTTGCGCTGATGAAAGGCAAAGAAGGCGAACAATCCGATCACGGTCACGATCAGGATTGCCACAGCGGCGGCTCGCAACACACCCTTGCGATAGGCGGCGCGCTGACGGCGCAACTCGGCATCCGGCATATTCTCCCGCATCCAGGCCCGGTCAAACGAACGTTCGTAAATCCGATTCCGCACTTTCAAGCGCCCGTTTGCGACGCGCGTCAGGCCCGACAGACGTAGCGTTGTCACCAATGGGCTGGTTTCGTCATTGGCTACCTTGCGCTGCCGAAACACCTGTTCGTACAAGGTCAGTAACCCTGACAACTCGACCTCACTGCGCAACAGGCGCTCGCGCACGAAGAGCAGGTTGTCGTCTTTGTTCTGTGCGCCTTCCGCCAGAAACAATTCGGCGCAATGCCGATCCACGCCGCTGACGGTTTGTCCGCTGGGGTCTTCAGCCAGCGTCTGACAGAGCCGCTGCGTCAGATACGGGTGCCCGTTCGTCCAGTACAAAACGCGCTCAAGCAGCTTTGCGCCCGGCTGCCCCGCGTGTTGCAATCCTTGCGCGAGGGGCGCGGCTTCCGCTGCGGTGAAATCGTGCAACTCGATGCGCCGCCCGATATTGAACGGCGTCGTGCGCGTATCCTGAATCAGGTCTGAGGGTGAGGCTACGCCCAGCAAACAAAAGGTCAGCCGCGCCAGTTCCGGCTCCTGGGTGCGCCGGTTATAAAACTCTCTGATCCCGGCAAAAAACTCATCGGTGGAAAAAGGCAGGTTGCGCACCGCGTCAATTTCATCCACGAAGATTACCAACCGGCCCGGCAGGTGCGGCAGGACGACGTGCTGAAGCGCATTCAGCCAGCGTTGCAACGGCCCCAGGCGTTGCTGCGCGAGCCAATACTCTTCCAGTTCGTCTTCCAGTTTTAATTGCAAGCCGGCGCGGCTGAGCAAGCCGTCATACCATTGCTCGGCGGTCAAATTCTGGCCGAGGGCGGTCAGGTCCAGGATCACCGTGGCGCAGTCCGCCGCGCGCAAACGTCCCGCCGTGCGCACCATCAAGCTGGATTTGCCCATTTGCCGCGAGGTCAGCACATAACAGAAATGCCCCTGACACAAGCCCTCAAAAAGTTGTTGATCGGCCTGGCGCGTCAGATAGCAGGCGGCTGCGCTGTGCAAGGTTCCGCCCGTGACATAAAACGCCGGCAATGCTGGCGGGAGGATGGACTGCTCGGCCTCAGCCGCAATTGACAAGTGCTGATTCATGTTTCACCTCGTCTTTCTGGTTGGCTGTTCAACCCTGCATTGAGCCAGGAACTCGCGCAATGCAGGGTTGAAGCCGGCTTTCTAACACGTTTGGCGCGGGCCTCATTATTCCTCTGAATGCCGCTGCAGCGGCGCACGCGGCGCCAGCACATCCAAATCCACCGCGACTTCGCCATTGCCCGCCAGCAAGCTTGGGTTGGGGCCGCAGTGTAGAGCGCAGGGAAAGCCCGGCGCAACGGCGCGCGGTTGCGGCCAACAGCATGGCGGCTGAAGCGTTTTTTACCTTTGGCCGCCAGCTTCTTGACACCCTCACGGCACGGGCATAGAGTCCGCCCCGTGGCCCGCCAGCCCCGGCGGGCGGGCTGCCCAATGAGCACCAATCCGACAACGAATTTCCATCAGGTACAAAACCACAGGAGGGCGATAATGAGTAGAGTTGCTATCCGCTTTTGCGCGCTGTTGACCATCGTCACGGCGCTATCCATCAGTGCGCTGGCGCAGGCCGACGTTTCGACCGCGACCGTCAAAGGCACGGTCAAAGATCCGCAAGGCGGCGCCGTGGCCGGGGCCACCGTGACGGCCAAGAGTTTGAGCCAGGGCGCGACCCGCACCGACACGACCAATAGCGACGGCGAGTTCACGCTGCTGTCGCTGAAGCCGGACGCCTATGAAATCACGGTCGAAGCGCAGGGCTTTTCGAAATACCTGCTGCAAGGCGTGCAACTGACGGTCGGCCAGACCGCCGCGTTGGACATCAAGCTGGAGGTCGGCAAGGTGACCAATGAAGTCACCGTCACCAGTTCGGCCCCACTGATCGAGGTCGAGCGCACACAACAGGCCAACACCATCGAGAGCAAACAGATTCAAAACCTGCCGAACATCGGACGCGATTTCACTTCGTATGTGTTCACCCTGCCGGGCGTGTCCAGTTCCGCTGCGCCGCGTGTGCAGGGCGGCGCGCGCTTCAATTTCGGCAGCTCCGGCTTTTCGATCGGCGGCAGCAACGGGCGCAGCAACCTGATCACCGTGGATGGCGGCGAGAATGAATACGGCAGCGGCCAGTTGCGCTTTTTCATCAGCCCCGAAGCCGTGCAGGAATTTCAGGTCAACCGCAACGGCACGTCGGCGGAGAACGGCTTTACCTCCGGCACTTCGGTCAACGTGGTGACCAAGAGCGGGACGAACAATTTTCACGGCAGCGGCTACATCTATTACCGCTCGCAAAAAACCTCGGGCCACAATCCGGTGAACTTCCGCCCCGGCGAAAAGAAGCCCTTCAATCAACAGGTTTCGCCCGGCTTCACGTTGGGCGGGCCGATCAAGAAGAACAAGCTGTTCTTCTTCACCAGCTACGAGAAACAGAAATCGGACATCGGCCAGGTGCGCAGCTACACCAACAGCCCCTTCCTGTTGCCGAACGCGGCGCAGGCGGCCTTGCTGGCGCGGCTCGACGCTTCGGCGGACGCCAACGTGCGGCGCATCTCGACCAATCTGCGCAGCGCGCTGACGACCAATGCGACGACCTATCCGACGACCTTCAACCTGCTCAAGGCCAACGAAGGCTCGTTCCTCAACCGCGACCGGCTGAATTACTGGATCACGAAGATTGATTACAACCCGACCGACCGCGATTCGATCACGGGGCGCTTCAACTACTCGCGCAACTTCAACGGCCAGCTTGGCGCGAGCAATTTGGTCGCGCCGAACCGCACCAATCAATTGACCGTGCGCGATTACACGACGCTGGTGACTTGGAATCACAACTTCGGCACGAGCATCGTCAACACGGCGCGCTTCCAGGTTTCGCCGCGCAACAAAGCCTTCACCGAACCGGTCACGCCCGATTCGACCTCGCTGATTATTGACGGCGCGGCTTTCGGCAGCTTTGGCCGCGATTTCACCGCGCCGTTCCGCACGCAGCAAAATCGCTATCAATTCGAAGACAATCTCAGTTTGGTCAAGGGCAACCACACCGCGAAATTCGGCGCCTCCTATCGTCCGGTGCGCTACACCGTGCGCAACGAACTCTGGTTTTCGGGCGATTGGACGTTTTCGTCAGGCGTCTTCCCGGTCACGCTGGCCGTGCCGGCGGCGGATCAGGCGGCCTTTGTCGGCGCGGCGGGCGCGGGCGTGCCGACCTTTACGGGATTGCAAAGCTTCAATCGCGGCCTGCCGGTGACCGTGCGCCAGGGCTTCAACAATCCGCTCTGGACGGACAAGGCGCAATACTTCGGCGTGTTCGCGCAGGATAGTTGGAAGGTCAATCAGCGGCTGACGGTGGATTTCGGCGGGCGCGTGGATTACGACGGCGAACCCAAGCCGATTCCGCACGGCACGTACTTTTCGCCGCGCCTGGGCTTTGCCTGGGATTTGTTCGGCGATCACAAGACGGTGCTGCGCGGCGGTGGCGGCTTGTATTACGCGCCGGTCAATTACCAGGTTGTTTACGTCACCAACCTGCTCAACGACAGCGGCACTTACATCAATCAAGTGTTGCCGACTGCGTCGGATGGCGCGAAGGCCCCCGCCGTGTTGTGGGCCGCCGGTATCGCGGCAGGCAAGCTGCCCCTCAAGGCGCTGAGCCAGGCCGATTTCAACGCCATCGGCATCGCCACCGGACGCGGCGCACTCAACCGCGTGATCTTCCAGGCCGACCCCGATTACAAGAACACTTACACGGCGCAAGCCAACCTGGGCATCCAGCGGCAAATCGCCAAAGACCTGAGCTTGGATGTGGCCTATCAGATGTATCGCGGCGTGCACATCCAACGCTCGCACCAGATCAACTACCGCGAATCGCCGACGGCCAACGCGCGTGGCCCGGCTTTCGGTCCGGCCTACGTGCGCGTGGACGCCACCGCCGCGCAGGTCAACAACTACGAAGCCACTGCCAATTCGATCTATCACGGCATGACCGCGTCGTTGACCAAGCGCTTTAACAACTACTTCCAGTTCCAAACCAACTACACCTGGAGCAAGACGATTGACGACATCACCGATTACAACTCCGGTTTCTCGGCGGCCTTCCCGACGCGCTTGAATCTGGAGCGCGGGCTGTCATCGTTCGACATCCGGCACAACTTCGTGGCGAGTGGTGTGTTTACCAGCCCGTGGAAAAACTACGCGCTGCGCGACATCTCGCTCAGCCCGATCATCTCGTTGCGCAGCGGCATCCCTTTCTCGCTTTACACCGGCAGCGACACCAACGGCGATACGCATGCCTTCAACGACCGGCTGATTTACATCGGGCGCAACACGGGCCTGGGGCCGAATTACAAAGCGGTTGACCTGCGCTTCAACAAAGCCTTCCGCTTCAAGGGCGACAGTGCGGCGCGCGTCGAATTTCTGATCGAAGCGAACAATCTGTTTAACCGGACGAATTTCGCCTCGGTCAACGATGCCATCGGCGCGGATTTGACGTCGCCGGATTACAACACCGGCACGGTGCGGCTGAAAGGGCGGCGTGACCGCTTGCTGACGCAACCGCTGGCCTTCACGGCGGCGTTCCCGGCGCGGCAGGTGCAGTTCGGGTTGAAGCTGGTGTTTTAGGCGGCTGATGTAATCGGCGGTAATTGTTTGAGGGTGAAGCAAACCATGTCGTCTGCTTCACCCTCAACGTTTGAGCTTGTGTGATGGAAATTCACCTGACTTCGCGGCTGACCTCAGCACATCAGGAGGTGGCGCTAAAATACCTTTTTGACCTGCGCGGGTTGTCTCCTGCCGAGTGGAAAATGGCGCTAACCGCTTTTGATTTGCTGCGGGATTGCCGGGTGGTTCAGCACCAACAAGAACGCACCTTCGCGCAATTTTACGATGAGACGTTTGACGGCCCAGCCGCAACTCCATTCCTGGCGGAGTTGTTGCGCATGGAGGAATTGCAACATGCCGGTACGTTGCGCGCCAGGGAGTTGGGCCGCCAAATCTGGGCACAAACAACGGCGACATTGCCCCAACCACTGACCAGTGGGCAACGGTTGCTGGCGGCGTATTGCATTTACTGGTGGAACTCTTTCTGCAAAGGCTATATCAATGAAATCCTGATCTTCCGCGATTTGACGCAGGCCGGCATTGCGTTTGAAGCCCACGATCTGGCCCAACCGGAAGCGCGTTTTTCTGCTGAAGATTTGTTTGTTTCGGGGTTACGTGGCGACATCAAATCTTCTTCGTACTTCCTGTTCACGGCGCGACATTTTCCGCTGCAGCACGATTTTTACATCGCCACCTTGTTTGATCCGGCAGTGCGCCAACAACGGCAAGTGGTCATGATGCAAGCTGCGGCATGGGGCTAAGATAGACGGGGAAACAAAGGCCGCGCCGTTGGAACAGGCGCTCACGTTCTTCCCCCAACCCGTCAGCGCAACCGTGCGCGGACAGGAATTGGTAATCGTTGCGTATGATTTATGGAAGGAGAAAATCCTCGCGTGGCAACAGCGAGGCGCTCATTATGAATGAACATCCCAAAGACTTTGGCAGTCTGACGAACGAGGAATTCGACCAACTGCTTGAGCGCGCGGCAGCGCCAGAACTCCACGATATGACGCCGGAGACATTCTTCACCGCGCTGGCGGCAATTGACGAAGAAGCCCCGCCGCTGGAATTATCCGCCACCGTCAAAGACGGCAAGCTGAGCTTTCTGGAACCCGCGCCGCTCTTTGTCCACGCGAACGAACTCCGGCTCGGCACGCAGCGCGTCATCATCAACTTGGTGCCGGAAAGCGCCGCGCACGCCTAGCCGCCTTCGCAAAATTCATGAACAAGAAAACCCTGCTCACGTTGGTCGCGCTCGCCCTGCTTTGCTGCGCCGCCCGCGTTTTTTATTCTTCCGCTGCTGCCGCCGGGCAAACGCCGCCTGCCAAACCCAACGTCATTTACGTTGTGCTCGACGACGTAGGCTTTGCCGACCTCGGCTGTTACGGCTCCGAAATCCAGACGCCGAACATTGACCGGCTGGCGGCGGGCGGGTTGCGCTACAACAACTTTCATACGACAGCGCTGTGTTCGCCGACGCGCGCGGCGCTGCTGACCGGGCGCAACCATCACACGGTCGGCATGCGCGCCATCTCCAACATCATTTCCGCCGAAGCCAACACGCGCGGCAAAATCACGCCACGCGCGGCGCTGCTTTCGGAAATGTTGCGCGAGCAGGGCTACAACACCTTTGCAGTGGGCAAGTGGCACCTCGCGCCAATGCACGAGACGACGCCCGCCGGGCCGTATGACGGCTGGCCGTTGGGGCGCGGCTTCGACCGCTTCTACGGCTTTCTGGACGCCGAGACCGACCAGTGGTTTCCGGCCATTACCTACGACAACCACCGCATCGAACCACCGGGGCCGCCCCGCGCGGGTTATCACCTGAGCGAAGACCTGGTTGACCGCTCCCTCGAATTCATCGGCAACCAGCAAATGGCGCTGCCCGGCAAGCCGTTCTTTTTGTATCTGGCTTTTGGCGCGGTGCACGCGCCGCATCAAGTGCCGCGCGAATTCATTGACCGGTACAAAGGCGTTTACGACAAAGGCTGGGACGCGATTCGCAATGAACGGCTGGCGCGCATGAAGCAGATGGGTATCGTGCCCGCCAACACCGGCCTCGCGCCGCGCAACGAAGGCGTCAAGGCTTGGGACACGCTGACGCCGGATGAAAAGCGATTGTTTACGCGCTTGCAGGAAGCTTACGCCGGCTTCCTCACGCACACCGATCAGCAATTGGGCCGTTTGCTCGATTTCTTGGCGGCGCGCGGCCAGTTGGACAACACCTTGCTCGTGCTGCTCTCGGACAACGGCGCGAGCCAGGAGGGCGGGCCGACCGGCACGGTCAACGCGACGCTTTACTACAACGGCATCGCCGAGAACGTAGGCGATAACCTCGCGCGCATTGACGACATCGGCGGCGAGCGCGGCTTCAGCAACTTCCCCTGGGGTTGGGCGCAAGCGAGCAACACGCCCTTTCAACGCTACAAACAGAACACGCATTTCGGCGGCATCCGCGATCCGCTGATCGTGCATTGGCCCGCGTGGATCAAAGACAAAGGATCAATTCGATCTCAGTTCCATCACGTCACCGACATTACGCCGACCGTGCTGGACGCGCTGAAGCTGAAAGCGCCCGAAAGCTATCGCGGCGTGCCGCAACTGCCGCTGGCGGGCGTGAGCATGGTTTATAGCTTCGACGACGCCAACGCCGCGACGCGCAAGCGCACGCAGTATTTCGAGATGATCGGCCATCGCGCCATCTGGCACGACGGCTGGACGGCGGTCACGGCGCACGCGCGCGGCACGCCTTTCGAGCAGGACAAATGGGAGCTTTACGACACGACTAAAGATTTCGCCGCCGTGCATAACCTCGCCGACCAACAGCCGGCCAAGCTGAAAGAATTGCAGCAACTGTGGCAATCCGAAGCTGAACGGTACGGCGTGCTGCCGCTCGACGACCGCACGATTCAGTTGTGGTTCCCGCGCGTGCCCGAATCGCCGCAGAGCCGCGCGACGTTCACCTTTTATCCGGGCATGGAACACTGGAACCCCGGCGCCGCGCCCGATACGCGCGGCAAGGCGCACACGATCACCGCCGAGGTCGAACGCCGCGGCAAACAGGCCGAAGGCGTGCTGGTGGCCTATGGCAGCTATCGCAGCGGCTACACGTTTTATGTGCTGAACAATCGGCTGGTTTACGAATACAACTTTGCCGGCCAGTTCACGCGCATCGAATCGTCGGAAGACGTGCCGGTGGGCGCTTCAACCTTGCGCTTTGAATTTCAAAAGGGTGCGCCGGGCACGGGCTTGCTGTTCATCAACGACAAACAAGTCGGCAGCGCGCCGATTCCGCGCACGCTGCCGTTGCTGATTTCGTGGGAAGGCTTTGACGTCGGGCGCGATTCGCTTTCGCCGGTGAGCGAGCGGTACCGCGACAAGGGCGAGTTTCGCTTCAGCGGCACGCTCAAACAGGTTATCTTGGAGATCAAGAACTGAAACGGGAACCACGAATGAGCAATCAATCGGATGTCTTAATCATCGGCGGCGGCCACAACGGCCTAGTCACGGCGGGCTATCTGGCGCGCGCGGGCTTGCGTGTCACGGTGCTCGAACGCCGCGCGGTCGTCGGCGGCGCGAGCGTGACCGAAGAGCCGTGGCCGGGCTTCAAGGTTTCGACGCTCTCGTATCTGTGCTCGCTGCTGCAACCGCGCATCATCAACGAGCTGGAACTGCCGAAATACGGCTATCACATCTATCCCAAAGACCCGTCGTTTTTCACGGCCTATCCCGACGGGCGGCACATTTTCTTCTGGCAGGATATGGCGAAGACCGTTGCCGAGATCGCCAAGTTTTCCAAACACGATGCCGAGGTGTATCCGCGTTATGAAGAAGAGTTGGCGCATTTGGCTGAGTGGGTCGAATCGTTGCTGCTCGAAACGCCGCCGAATATCGTGCGGCGCAAGCTGGGCGATCTGCTGCAAATGGGCAAGCTCGGACTGAACACCTTGAAGCTGGGTGACGCGGGGCTGGTGCGCATGGTCAAGGTGATGACGCAGAGCGCCAAAGATTTTTTGCAGGAACGTTTTGAGTCCGAAGAAATCAAGACCACGCTGGCGACCGATGGCGTGATCGGCACGAATGGCGGGCCTTCGACGCCGGGGACGGCCTACATTTTGTTGCATCACGTGATGGGTGGCGCGGCTGGGGCGCGCGGGCTGTGGGGCTTCGTGCGCGGCGGCATGGGCGCGATCAGCAACGCGCTGGCGCAATCGGCGCAGGCCAAAGGCGCGGTGATTCGCACCAATGCGGGCGTTGAACGGATTCTGATCAAAGATGGCAGGGCATACGGCGCGGTGCTGGCGAATGGCGAAGAGTTCACGGCGCGTGTCGTGGTGTCGAACGCCGAACCGAAGCGCACCTTTTTGCAGATGATCGAAGCGCGGCATCTGGATGACGAATTCCGCCAGAGCATCGAGCATTACCGCTGCGAGGGTTCGGTGATGAAGATCAATCTGGCGTTGGATGGGCTGCCCAATTTCACAGCCTTCCCAAACAAGTCGGACAAAGAGGTGAACCTGCCGCACCTGACGACGATGCACGTGTGCCCGACGCTGGATTATGTTGATCGCGCCTGGGACGACGCGCTGCAAGGCCGTCCCTCAACCCGTCCGATGCTGGAATGCACGATCCCGTCGGCCTACGACGAAACGCTGGCGCCGCCGGGCCGGCACGTGATGAACATCTTCGCGCAGTATGCGCCGTACACGTTGAAAGAGGGCGCGTGGACGCAGGCGTTGAAAGATCAATTCGCCGACCGCTGTCTGGAGGCCTTGGCCGCATACGCGCCGAACATCAAAGACATCATCCTGCACCGGCAAGTGATTTCGCCGCTGGATATGGAGCAGGAGTACGGGTTGACGGGCGGCAACATCTTTCACGGCGAAATGAATTTGGATCAGTTGTTTTTTTTGCGCCCGCTGGCGGGCTGGGCCAACTATCGCACGCCGCTTCAGGGCCTGTATTTATGCGGCTCCGGCACGCATCCTGGTGGCGGGGTGATGGGCGCGCCGGGGCATAATGCGGCGCGCGAGATTTTGAAGGATTTGAAACGTTGACCGTCTCCCACGAAGCCACACGAAGAGCCACGAAGAACAGCATTTCCGCTTCGTGTCCCCTTCGTGTGGCTTGGTGGGAAGAAGGTTGAGGAGCAAAGAATGAGTGCAGCAACTATCGGTTTTGTGGTTTTGGCGGTGATCGTGCTGCTAATCGTGGCGCGTGCGGTCTATCGCCTAATCCTAGGCGAATCCATGACCGAAGCCTTGATTGACCGCGATAACAAAGCGGCCGCGATTGCGCTGGGCGGCTTTCTGCTCGGGGTGATCCAGGTCATCATCCCGGTCTTGAGCGCGCCGAGCCATTCGTTCTGGAGCGATGTGCGTGGCGTGGCGGCTTACGGCGTGGGCGGGATTCTGGCGATGAGCATGACGGAGTTGATCTTCGCGCAATATAGCCGTTGGACGGGCGTGGAACTGCGCGCGCAGATTGCGCGGGGCAATGTGGCGGCGGGCATCGTCGCGGCGGGCGTCTTTTTCGGAGCCAGCGAAATCGTGGCCGGGGCGCTGACCGGCGATGGCGGCACGTTGACCGTCACCATCGTCTTTTGGCTGGCGGGAACTGTGGCGCTGCTGGTCTTGACGCACGTTTTCCGCATGTTGACGGGTTACGACGACGAGCATCTGATCAACGAGGGCAACGTCGCGGCGGCCTGCGGTTACGCGGGTTTGGTGATCGCCACCGGGATGATGACGGGGTATGCGGTGTCGGGGACGTTTACCGGCTATGCCAGCGGGTTTGCAGATTTCGGGAAAATGCTTTTGCTGGTGCTGATCTTCTATCCCGTGCGGCAGATCATCGTGCAGATGCTCTTTCTGGGCGGCGGCTTCAGCTTCCGCAATGGCCGGCTCGATCACGAGATTGCGGTGGATGGCAACGTCGGGGCGGGCTTGTTGGAAGCGGTCGGCTATTTCGGGGCGGCGATGATTGTCACACGGATTTTCTAAGCGGGAAATGATGAGCCTTTTGACGAATCTTTTACTGGCGGCGTTGTTGTTCGGCACGGCGTGTCCGGGCACGCCAACGGCGGCGTCGCAAACCGGCGCAGGGCAAGCGCCGATTTATGAAACCCGCCGCGATCACGACCCCGAAGGCACCGGCAAGTTTTATCAGGGCCGCGAGATCGCGCACGTGATGGGTTACGCGGGCGCGAGTTGGCTGGAACGGCCCGAGCGCGTCGAAGAAGAGCAGCCCGATCAAGTCGTCGAACAGATGAAACTCAAGCCGACCGATGTCGTCGCCGATGTGGGCGCGGGCACGGGCTATTTTGCGTTTCGGCTCAGCCGCGTCGTGCCGCAAGGCAAAGTCTTTGCCGTGGACATTCAACGCGAGATGCTCAACGTCATCGAAGAGCGCAAGCGCAAGCTCAAAGCCGGCAACGTCGTGGCGGTGCGCAGCACGGAACAGGACGTGAAGCTGCCGGACAATTCCGTGGACGTCGTGTTGATGGTGGATGTCTATCACGAGTTCGAATTCCCCTACGAGATGATGCAAAGCATCGTCAAAGCTCTGAAACCCGGCGGGCGCGTCGTCCAAATCGAATATCGCGGCGAAGACCCCGAAGTGCCGATCAAACGCACGCACAAAATGACTGTCAACCAGGCGCGCAAAGAGATGGAATTCGTCGGGCTGCGCTGGCAAGAGACGAAAGAGTTTTTGCCGCAACAGCATTTTCTGGTGTTTGAGAAACCACAACAATGATTGACAGTGAAAGGAGCAAGATATGGGTTTGACTTATGCGGAGATTGAATTGATAAGCACTGAAGATTTGTCGCTGCATTATCGCGGTTATTTGAAGGACGAAGAGGTGCGGCGCGCCAAAGTCAGCATACTCGCGGACTGCGGTTCGTACATGCTGGCTGTCAATGAGCACTTGAAAGCACAACTCGGTTTGCGTGTGCTCGATCAACAGGAGGCCGAATTGGCGGACGGCTCGCATGTAATGTTAGACATCGTCGGGCCGGTGGATGTGCGCTTCGCCAATCGTGCGACGACCGTGCGCGCGATGGTCTTGCCTGGTGACGCCGAAATGTTGCTGGGCTGCATCCCGATGGAAGACATGGATGTCTTGATTGATCCAAAGAGCCAGCAATTGATCGTCAATCCCGCCAACCCTTACGTGGCGAAAAAACACCTCAAGTAAACGTCACGATGTTACCCACCTATGGCGAATTCGCGCGGCAACTCTATGCCACGGGCATTCTCTCAGACCCCTGGCTGAATGGCCGCGAACGCTTCCGCTTGCAAGGCGTCATCCTCGCGCCAGAGCAGTTGCAGGCGCTTTACACCGCCGCCGAACGCGTCACGCACATCTATCACGAACTGGCCGAGATCGTGCTGGCACAGCCTGAACTCCTGGATGATTTTTTCGGCCTGACGCCTTTTCAAAAAATGATGTGGCTGGCCAGCGAAGGGCGCTGGCACGGCATCGCGCGCGTTGATTTGTTTGTCTGCAACGATGGCCGCATGCAGGCCTGCGAACTCAATTCCGACACGCCGTCGGGCGAGGCCGAAACGGTGCTGCTCAATCAATTGCTGCATCCGTACCATCCGCACACGACCGACCCGAACGCGCGCTTTGCTGAAAGCTTCTGGCAAATGTTGCGGCAGAGTGCGGAATGCGGAATGCGGAAGGCGGAATCTCCCCAGCTTTCCGTAGCCATCATCTATCCCACCGACATGCCCGAAGATTTGAGCATGATCGCGCTCTATCGCAGTTGGTTGGAAGCGCGCGGCTGCACAGTGGTGCTGGGTTCGCCGTACAACTTGGGGCTCAATGACGAGCGGTGCGTGACCGTGTTGGGGCAACCCGTAGATTTGATCTTGCGCCATTACAAGACCGACTGGTGGGGCGAACGCGAAACCATCTGGGACAACCAGACGCCCTATCCCGACCCCGACCCGCTGGCGCGCGAATTGTTGCTGTTGCTCGCCGCCGAGAACGAAGGCCGCGTCGCCGTGGTCAATCCTTTCGGCGCGGTCGTGACGCAGAACAAGCTGAGCATGGCGTTGATGTGGGAGCTTCAAGCATTGTTTTCAGTCCAGGCGCGCGCGTGGATCGTCGCACACATCCCCGAAACGCGGCGGCTGGCGGCGCTCGATGTTGAACACTTGCCGCGCGAGGAATGGGTGTTGAAATCGGCTTACGGTTGCGAAGGCGATGCGGTCATCGTCGGCCCGTTCGTGAAGCCCGCCGATTGGCGGCTGGCGCTGACTTCGACCATCAAACGGCATTGGGTGGCGCAACGCTATTTTGAAGTCGCGCCATTGCCAGCAACGACGGATACAGCTATGCCGTTGCTGCCGAATTATGGCGTGTATTTGTTGGGCGGACGGGCGGCGGGCCTCTTCACGCGGTTGTCGCAACGGGCGACCGACTATACCTCAACCACTGCGCCAACGTTTGTGGCAGGCAGCGGCAATTGACATGAGTTGTAGCCCAGTCAAATTGGGATAGGGCGGAGGCCACACCGTTAGATTTGCGCAGGCCGAAGCAGTTTAATGAATTGCGCGTGCTGCGGTTCAACGTCAATCGGCAATTGGCGACCGAGGCGTTGCTGCTCAGCTTGACCGGCGTTAGCCAAGCGTAATCCCAAACCCTTTCACGGGAACAAGCCCGCACACGTTTGGTTGCAAAATCAGCGGCACCCAAGTCATGCCGGAAAGATAAGAGGTTGAACACCACAATTCATGTTCGAACAAGCATTCAAAAACATTGACGATACCCTCCGCAAAGAAGCGGGTTGCACGACCGAACTCGATTACACCGAACAGACTTCGTGGCTGTTGTTCCTGAAATACCTGGACGGTTTGGAGCAGGACAAAGCAACGGAGGCCGAGTTGGAAGGCAAGCCTTACAGCTTCATCCTCGGTGACGCCTATCGCTGGGAAAGCTGGGCTGCGCCGAAAGACGCGAGCGGCAAGCTCAATCACAACACGGCTTTGTCGGGCGATGACCTGCGCGATTTCGTCAACTTGAAACTGTTTCCTTACCTGCACGGCTTCAAGCAAAAGGCGACCGGGCCGAACACGCTGGAATACAAGATCGGCGAGATTTTCGGCGAGATCAAAAACAAGATTCAGAGCGGGTACAACCTGCGCGAGATCATTGATCACATTGACGTACTACGCTTCCGTTCGCAGACCGAAAAGCTCGAGTTGTCGCACCTTTACGAAGCCAAGATCAAAAACATGGGGAACGCCGGACGCAACGGCGGCGAATATTA
>JANOWX010000096.1:0-8910 GCA_031418175.1 Acidobacteriota bacterium
GGGCCCAAACATAAAAACCATTTTTGCAACCCTGGTAGAAACTGCAGCACGGGCGACCTGGCGTTTAGAGTACAAGCTTTTGGGTGTCGGGGCGCGCCGTAGGCGCAGCCCGCGCGCCAACGGCGCGCCCGGACAAGCTAAAGCTTGAACTCTAAACGCCTGGTCGCCAGTGCTGCATTTTCTACCAGTGTTCCAAACTTGGTTGTTCTGATTGAGCCCAGACCGTTTGAGTTCCCAAGCGGATGGTTTGCACTGCTGCGGCGTTCCTCGATAATGCGCGCTGCATTACCCATAACTTGGAGACCCATAACTTGGAGCGATTGATGATGAAAACTGTCTTTGCCAGCGCCCTGGCAATTTGTTTATGCGCCAGCCTTGGATTATTCAAGCTGAGTCCGGCCAACGCTCTGCAAAACAGATCCCAAGTCGTGTTGCTCGGCACCGGCACGCCGAACGCCGACCCCGATCGTGCGGGCCCAGCGGTCGCCGTGGTCGTCAACGATACGCCGTATCTGATTGATTGCGGCCCTGGTGTGGTGCGGCGCGCGGCGGCGGCGGCGCGCAACGGGGTGAAAGGGCTCGCGGTTGAAAAGTTGCGGCGCGCGTTCATCACGCATCTGCATTCGGATCACACGGTCGGCTTTCCCGATTTGATTTTCACGCCTGCCGTGCTGGAACGGAATGCGCCGTTGGAGGTTTATGGCCCGCCCGGCTTGCGCGCGATGACCGGGCACATTTTGGCGGCGTACAAAGAAGACCTCGAAATCCGGCTGCACGGGTTGGAGCCGAGCAAACCGGCGGGCTACGTAGTGAATGCGCATGAGATCAAATTGCCCAAGGGGCCGGGCGTGATTTACCGCGATGCCAACGTGGCGGTCAAAGCTTTCACGGTCAAACACGGTTCGTGGAAATACGCCTATGGGTTTCGCTTTGAAGCGGCTGACCGCACCATCGTGATTTCAGGCGATTGCGCGCCCAGCCAGAGCATCGTCGAGCATTGCCAGGGCTGCGACGTGCTGGTTCACGAGGTGTATTCGACCGCCGGTTTTGCGCGCCGCCCGCCTGAATGGCAGCGCTATCACGCCAGCTTTCACACGTCGTCGCGTGAGTTGGCCGAGTTGGCAAAACAAGCGCAGCCGAAGTTGCTGATCCTGTATCACCAACTGCTGTGGGGCGCGACGAAAGAGGAATTGCTGGACGAAATCAAACGCGCGGGCTACACCGGCAAGGTGGTTTTCGGCAACGACCTGGATGTTTATTGAAAGGCCTATGCTCCCCAGGGTTGTGGCGACATTTTTCTATTGCAGTTCCTCGCCAGACCATCCGCTTTTGGCTGAGGGCGGCTGGGCCTTTATACTGCGCGCGCGGACTTTACTTTTCGCAATCTAAAAATTTCAGGAGAATTGATGAAGGTATTAATTACTGGCGGGGCCGGGTTCATCGGCTCGCACCTGGCCGAACAACATCTGCGGCGGGGCGACGCTGTTTATATCATTGACGATCTCTCGACTGGTTCAGTCGAAAACATCGAACACCTGAAGGAGTTTCCCGGCTTTCACTATCACATAGACACCGTGACCAACACGCGGTTGACGGCGGAGTTGGTTGATTTGTGCGACGCCATCTATCACCTGGCGGCGGCGGTCGGCGTCAAGCTGATTGTCGAAAGCCCGGTGCGCACCATCGAAACCAACATTCGCGGCACCGAAGTCGTGCTGGAACTGGCCGCCAAAAAACGCAAGCGCGTGCTGGTTGCTTCGACTTCAGAAGTCTATGGCAAGCGCGAGCAGGTGCCTTTCAACGAAGACGACGACCTGGTGATGGGCGCTACCAACAAAGGGCGCTGGAGCTATGCCTGTTCCAAGGCGATTGATGAATTCCTGGCCATCGCCTATTGGAAAGAGAAACAGGTGCCCACCGTCATCGTGCGTTTGTTCAACACGGTCGGCCCGCGCCAAACGGGGCAGTACGGCATGGTGATTCCCAATTTCGTGCGCCAGGCGCTGCAAGGCGAACCGATCACTGTGTATGGCGACGGCACGCAATCGCGCTGCTTCACGCACGTTTACGACGTGGTTGGGGCCTTGATGAAACTGCTTGAGCACAGCGCGGCGGTCGGCGAGGTTTACAACATCGGCAGTGTCCAGGAAGTGACGATGCTGCAATTGGCCCAACGCATCAAGGAACTGACCGGCTCAAGTTCAGAAATCGTCTTCCTGCCCTATGAGCAAGCCTATGAGGCGGGCTTTGAGGATATGTTGCGCCGTGTGCCTGACATCGGCAAAGTGCAACGGTTGATCGGTTATCAGCCCACCTTCACTTTGGACGAAATTCTGACGAGTGTGATAGAGTCGCACCGCGTCAAGCTGGCGAACCGGAGCGGAACGGTCTTACCTGCCTTTCGCACTTAGCCTCTACTCACTGGAACAATCATAACTGTGCTGAACGCCCATAGGGGTGGGCGTGTAGCTGTCCCAGTTTCCCCACTTTTTTTTGCGGATTTACCGGCTGTCCGTTTGATCAATGCCCGGCTCACAAGGGCCGCTCCCGGAGAGGAAGTATATGTGGTATGCCACGAGTGTGGGCGCCTTCACGTTGCTGCTGAGCTTGTGTTTAACCTACATGGTGCGTGCGCAGGCAACGCGTCTGGGGTTCATCGTCGCCCCGCGCCAGGATCGTTGGCATCAGCAACCGACAGCCCAGATGGGCGGCTTGGCGATTTACGCCGCCTTTCTGGCTGGTTACTTTTTGGTGTTCCCCCAGTCGCCGAAGATGGTGGCGATTTTGGTGGCCGGCACGCTGTTGTTTGTGACCGGCTTGCTGGATGACCTTTTTCAATTCAAACCCTATATCAAACTGGTGATGCAATTGGTGGCGGCGGCGATCACGGTGTATGCCGGCTTGCGGCTGCAAGTGACTGATTCCGAACTGCTCAATGATTTCCTCACCATCTTCTGGCTGGTCGGTTTGACGAACGCCGTCAATCTGCTCGACAACATGGACGGCCTGGCGGGCGGCATTTCCTTTATCGCCTGCGTCTTTCTGGCCATCACCTTCCTGTTGAATGACCAAGGCTATGAAGCCATGTTGGCCGTGTTACTGGCGGGCGCGGTGCTCGGGTTTCTGTTCTTCAATTTCAATCCGGCTTCGATCTTTATGGGCGATTGCGGCTCGATGTTTTTGGGCTACACGCTCGGCGGCATCGCGCTGCTCAGCAACTATGGCTACACGCGCAACCTCGCTTCGGTCTTTTTGACGCCGGTGTTGATTCTGATGATTCCGATTTTTGACACGTGTTTGGTGACCATCACGCGCAAAGGTTCAGGCCGTCCGGTCTCGCAAGGCGGGCGCGATCACACCTCGCACCGCCTGGTGGCGCTGGGCATGACCGAGCGGCGCGCTGTCCTGGTGTTGTATTTGCTGGCGGCCGCGTCCGGCGCCTTGGCCCTCGGCGTGCGCGGCATGCGTTTGGAAGTCACCGTGCTGGTGGTTTCCGGTTTTGCCTTGACGATTATTTTGCTGGGGCTTTATTTAGGCAAGGTGCGGGTTTACCAGGACGGCCAGCGCCACGGCAACGAACTGGTCAATGTGCTGGAAGATTTCGCCTACAAACGGCGCGTCTTCGAAATCCTGCTCGATTTCTGTTTGATCGTGCTGGCCTATTTCGGCGCCTATCTTTTACGGTTTGAAAACGAATTGCCCCCCGAACAGTGGGCCATCTTTATCCGCACGCTGCCGCTGATAATCGCCATTCAATTGTTGCTGTTTTTGGCAGGCGGCATCTATCGCGGTTTGTGGCGTTATATCGGGATTGATGATTTTCTGGTGATTGCCCGCACGGTCGGTTTGGGCGTCGCCGCCAGCGCATTGGTGGTGTTTGCGGCCTACCAGTTTCGCGGGCCCTCGCGCGTGGTCTTCATCATTGACGCGTTGTTATTGGCTGTGTTTATCGCGGCCAGCCGCCTCTCGTTCCGCCTGTTCGCGGCCATGCTGGTGGGTCAGCGCGTGGCGCAACCCAACGCGCGCCCGGTGCTGATTTACGGCGCCGGCGATGGCGGCGATTTCCTGATCCGCGAACTGATCAATCACCCCGAATTGCACTACCATCCCATCGGCTTCATTGACGACGACGAACGCAAAGCCGGCAAACTGATTCGCGGCTATCGCATCTTTTCCAGCTCAGCCCTGCCCGGCTTGGTCGAAGCGCACGGCGTCAGCGAAGTGCTGATTTCCAGCGTCAAAGTGCCAGAGAGCAAGCTGGATTTCTTGCGCGGCCTCGGACTGGCGCCCAAACGGTTACGCATTCAGCTTGAATAACGATCATTGGCGGAGGCTTGGGCGAGCGCTTCAAACGCTCTCTGGTGGCAGCGCTCTCAAAACAAAAGGGTGAAGCTCAACTTACGTTGTAGCTTTACCCTTTTTCATTGCGCGCCAACTCGTCAGCCTTACGGTGCGAAATAGCCCGACGCATCCAAAATCAAATCCGTCGTGAATTGCGTCAGCACTTTGAACTTGCCATCCGCCGGGCTCAGACCGACGAAGTAATGCCGGTTGTAACCGAAGGTCGCAGGCGCCGGATAGTTCGACGTTGCCACTAGCGGCGCGGTCGTCAAATTCGCGGGAAACATTGTCAGGAAGCCCGCGCCCGTGGTGTTCACCACTGACACGTTACCGACGATGGCTTGTGCGCTCGCGGGCAGGCCGCAGAAATTCGCGGCCATCTGCGTATGCGTCGCCGCGTTGAGATTGCCAACAATCGGCGCGTTGGTGCGCGTGCAGCCGGTCAGCGGGAAGCCGGGGAAGTCGGGCCGCGTTTCGAGCAGTCGTACCGGGCTCGGCAGCGGATTGAAGAGCAAACCCGCGCCGTTCGCATCGGTGGCGTCTGTGCTGTAGTAACCCAGGATGTCCACCACCAAGTCTGTCGTGGCAAAGGTGTAAATCTTGAACTTGCCATCCGCGCCCAGCTTGACTGCGAACGGGCCGTTGATCACATCGCTCCCCGCATAGTTCGAACTCGCCACAGTCGGCCTTGTCCCGCCGCTCGGATAAATCGTCAAGTAGCCTAGCGCCGTCGGCAGCACGGTCGTCGCGTTGCCGACCAGCACTTGCGCCGTCGCCGGAATCGAATTGCACGGCGATGGAATCGGCGCACGCCCTTGCAACAACAGATCAAGATTCGGATCGGCATTCGGATTACCCGTGCCGATCAGTTGCGTGCCCGGCGCAAAACAGCCGCCGAACCCGGCCCGCGTTTCGAGCAAGCGCACCGGCGTCGCCAGCGGATGGAAGTACAGTCCTCCAGCCCCCGGCGGCGCGTAGTAACCAGTCACGTCTACGATCACGTGCGTCGTCGCGCTGGCGAAAATCTTGAACGCGCCATCGCCCGCGCCCAAACCCACCGTGAACACATTGTTCGTGATTTCGTTGGTTTGGAAATTCGAATTAGCCACGGTTGGTTGCGTAGCGCTGCTGGGGAACAGCGTCAGGAAGCCCGGCCCTGACGGCACGACTGTGATGTTGCCCGTGACCGCCGCCGCATTCGCCGGAATGCCCGCACAGACCGTGCGCGCGGGCAACGTGAGCGTCCCATTCGCATTGATCGGCGCACCGGGCGTTGTGCAACCGCTGAACCCTACGCGCGTTTCGAGCAAGCGCACCGGTTGCGGCAGCGGGAAGAATTGCAGACCAGGGTTCGCCGCATTGATGACGACTGCGTAAGCGCGCGTGCCCGTGCAACCGGTGTTATCCGTCGCCGTGACCGTGAAGTTGAAGTTATTCGCCACAGTCGGCGTGCCGGTCAACGCGCCGCCGCTCGCCAACGTCAAGCCATTCGGCAACGCGCCCGCCGTGACCATGAAGATGTAGGGCGCGGTGCCGAACGTCGCGCTCAAGGTTTGATTGTAGGCCGCGCCCACCGTGCCATTTGGCAACGCCGGATTGATGGTGATCGTGGCGCAAGGCGGATGGATGAGTAGCGTGTATTCGCGCACGCCGGTGCAGTTGCTCGAATCGGTCGCGCGGACGGTGAACACGAACGGGCCGAACACCGTCGGCGTGCCTGCTAAAAGCCCCGCGCCGCTCAGCGTTAAGCCGGTAGGTAATGAACCCGCGCTGACATCGAACGTGCCCGCGCCCGCGCCGCCCGTTTGCGTGAAGCTTTGCGAATAGGCCGTGCCTGCGCGGCCGTTGGGCAGTGTTGGGTTCGTGGGATTCACTATGATCGTTGGGCACAGCGTATTGGTCAGGTTGAAACTCGCCGTGCCGGTCGCGCCATTTGCCGCCGCAGTCACTTGATACGCGCCCGCTGTGGCATTGGCGGTTGCTGTGACGCTGGCTAGACCGTTGGCTGCGATTGTCGCCGGATTGCCGGTGAGCACCGTGCTCGCGCCCGCGCCCGGCGGTGTGAACGTGACGCGCCCGCCTTGCACCGGTTCGCTGTTCGCGCTGCTGACCGTGACGACGAGCGGCGCGGCGAAAGCGGCATTGAGCCCCGCTGTTTGATTGTTGCCGCTCGTCAAAGCCAACGTGAAGCCGCGCGATTCATAGGCGCCGATGTCGGTGGTCGCCCCGGGATTAGGCTGTGGACGCGCGATGTTGCGTTGATCGGTGGCGGGCGCGCCGGTGTTCGTGCCCGCATTGATGGCGGGTGAGCCGGGCAAGAGCGCATGCGTCGGCGTCGTGCCGCCGTTGTTGGCGAGCGCGCCGATGACCGGATTGAGCGGCGCTGCCCCCGTGCCCGTCTGGTCGCCCGTTTGATTGAAAGCGGTCAGCGCCCCTACGTTGCCGATCAGATTGAAGCCGCTCGACGTGATGCCGGTGTTGCCGGTGGCGACGACATCCGGCACGGTCGCGTTGTTCACATTGGCCGCCACCAGGCTGTTCAAGATGGTCACCGTGCCGTTGTTTCTGACCAGTCCCGCCCCGCTGTTGGGCCCCGCCGCTGTGTTGTTGGCGATGGTGCTGTTGGTGAGGGTGAGTGTCCCGTCGTTTAACCAGATGCCGCCGCCGTTCGAGCCGTTGCTGTTGGTCGCGCTGTTGCCGCTGATGGTTGAATTGACGACGGTCACATTGGTGCTGTCAATAAACAGCCCGCCGCCCGCCTGGACGAAGCCGGTGCGGTGATTGCCCGTGTTGTTGGCCAGCGTGCTTTGCAGCAACGTCAGCGTGCTGGTAATGGTGTAAATGCCGCCGCCCAAATCGCCCGTATTGCCGGTGATCTGGCATTGCGCAATCGTCAGCGCGCCGTTGTTGCGGATGCCGCCGCCATCGCCGCCCGAGGCCGTGCTCAGTCCGCCGGTGATCGTCAGGCCGCGCAAGCTGACCGTCTTGTTGCCGAAGACCTCGAATACGCGGCTGGCATTGTTGGCATTGATCGCCAGCAAATGCGCGCCCGGCCCGTTGATCGTGATGTCTTGGTTGATGGCGAGTTGGCTGCCGCCCAGCGTGATCGTTTGCGGCGTGTTGAAGAGCGCCGCGAAACCGATCACCTGGCCAGAAAACGCCAGGTTCGAATTGGTCAAGCTGATCGCTTCGCGCAACGAGCAATCGGCATCGCACGCGCCGTCGTTGGTGTCGGCGGTTTTCGTCACCAGCAAGGGCAGGCGCAACTCATACGCGCCGATGTCCGCGCCGTCGCCGCCCGTGGCATTGGCAATGGCCGGGTCGTCCACCGGCCGCACGCCGCCGCGCTGGTCGGTGTTGAAACCGGAGCTTTGTCCTTTGTCCAATGCCGGACTGCCCGTGAGTGGCGCGTGCGTCAGCGTGGGGCCGCCGTTGAATTGCAGGGGCCCCAGTTGCGGATTGAGCGGCGCAGCGCCCGTGCCGCTTTGATCGCCGGTTTGATTGAACGTGAGCGCGCCGGCATTGCCGAACAGGTTGTAGCCGCCCGACGTGATGCCCGTGTTGCCGTTGGCGACGACATCCGGCTGCGTGGTGTTGTTCTGGTTCGCCGCGACGAGGCTGTTGCGGAGCGTGATTGTGCCGCCGCTTCTGAACACACCGCTCGCGCTGCCCGCGCCCGCCGCCGAGTTGTTGGTGAGGGTGCAGTTGGTGAGGGTGACGGGACCACCCGTAATGATGCCGCCGCCGTTGTTGTCTCCGTTGGGCGCGCTATTGCCGCTGATGGTCGCATTGGCGAGGGTCAGGTTGCCGGTATTGCCGATGCCGCCGCTCGTGCCGGTGACGCTGGAGGCCGTATTGCCGGAGACGGTCGAGTTGGTCACCGTCAGCGTGCCGTCATTGCGCATGCCGCCGCCGCCGGTGGCCGTGTTTCCGGTGATGGCCGCGTTGGTCATCGTCAACGTGCCGCCGTTGTAAACGCCGCCGCCGGCACCGCTCAGCGTTGCTCCCACGCCATTCCCGCCGCTAATCGTCATCCCGCTCAGGTTCACAATGAAGCCGTTGCCGATTGAAAACACGCGGCTGGCGTTGTTGCCTGAAATCGTCAGCCGTTGGGCATCGCTGCGGTTGTTGAGGATGGTCAGGTTCTGGTTGAGCACCAGTTCGCCCAGCGTCAGTGTGATGGTGCGGGCCGAGCCGAAGATCTGATTAAAGCCAATCACATTGCCGGGGGCCGCCGCCGCAATCGCTTCGCGCAATGAGCAATCGGCATTACAGACGCCGTCGTTGGTGTCCGCCGTCTTCGTGACCGTCAGCAACGCGCCTTGTTCAAACGCGCCGATGTCCGCGCCGTCGCCGCCCGTAGCGTTGGCGATGGTCGGGTTGTCTACCGGGCGCGCCAAGCCGCGCTGATCGGTGGTGGAACCGGAACTGTGGCCTTTGTCGAGCGCGGGGCTGTTCAACGAAATGAAGGCGTGGGTCAGCGTCGGGCCGCCGTTGTTGGCGAGCGCGCCGAGTTGCGGATTGAGCGGGGCCGCGCCCGTGCCGCTCTGATCGCCCGTGCCGGCAAAC
>JANOWX010000097.1:0-5695 GCA_031418175.1 Acidobacteriota bacterium
AGGGATGCGTGCGTACCCAGAGGCGTTTGGCAATCAACAACCCCGGTGCTAAACTCCGCCCTCGTTGCGAGCACGCCGCCCCATCCAACGGCCCTTTCCAACGGGAAGATTTAGCAGCGAAAGGGGAATACCAACCATCCATGCAAGCGTTGATTTTGGCGGGCGGCAAAGGCATTCGGTTGCGGCCGCTGACGATTCACACGCCGAAACCGATTGTCCCGCTGGCCAACCGGCCCTTCCTACACTATCAAATCGAACTGCTCAAACGCGCCGGCATCACCGACATCACACTCTCGCTGTCCTATCAACCCAACAAGATCGAAGAAGTTTTCGGTGACGGTTCCGAACACGGCGTGCGCATCCGCTACACAGTCGAAGCCGATCCGCTCGGCACGGCGGGCGCATTCAAACACGCGCACACCGGCAGCAAATCGGCGACTGTCGTGCTCAACGGCGACATCCTGACCAACGTCAATCTGGCTGAGTTGGTCGCCTACCATCATCGCCAAGCAGCGCTCGCCACCATCGTCACCGTGCCGGTCGAAAACCCCAGCCTGTACGGCATGATCGAATCTGATGAGGCAGGCCGCGTGTTGCGTTACGTCGAGAAACCGAAAGCGGAAGAAGCGGTGTGCAACACGATCAATGCGGGCATTTATGTGCTCGAACCGCGCGTGCTCAGTCTCATTCCCGAAGAAGAAAACTATTCGTTTGAACTGGGGCTGTTTCCCAAACTGGTGGCGGCGGGCGAGCGGTTTTACACCTTTGGCTGGCACGATTACTGGTTGGACATCGGCGCGCCGCAACGCTATTTGCAAGCGCACGATGATTTGCTGAACGGGCGCATCAAGACCTTTCAACTGACGCGCCCGCCCCGCGCTGCCGCGCCAGGCGAGGGCGAGGCCGCCAAGATAGACAAGCTCTCGGTCGTGCATCCGACCTGTACCTTGAAACCCGGCGCTGAAATCATCAATTCGGTGCTCGGCGCCAACTGCGTGATCGAAGAGCGCGCCCGCATCGAAAACTCCGTCCTCTGGTCAAGCACGCGCGTCGGCCAGTCCGCCGTCGTGCGCCGCTCTTTCATCGGCAAAGGCGGCATCATCGGACGCAACACAACCATCGAAGGGGCCTTTCTGGGCGACAAGAGTTCATTGACCGATTACTCAATCATCTGAGTGCGGAAGGCGGAATTCACTGGCCGCCTTCCGCCTTCCGCATTCCGCATTCAAACTATGGCTATCATCAAATTTGGCACCGACGGCTGGCGCGCGCGCATTGCCGAAGACTTCACCTTTGCAAACGTCGAAATCGTGGCGCAGGCAGTCGCCGATTACGTCAAAACGAATCCGTTGAATGATCCGCCCGCCATGCTGGTCGGCTATGACCGGCGCTTTGCCTCGGCGGATTTCGCGCGGCGCACCGCTGAGGTTTTCGCGGGCAACGGCTTCACGGTGGATTTGCTGAATGAGGACGTGCCGACGCCGCTGGTTTCCTTCGAGGTCAAACGGCGCGGGTTGGATGGCGGCATCGTCATCACGGCCTCGCACAATCCGCCCGAATTCAACGGCTTCAAATTCAAAGCGCCGTATGGCGGTTCAGCCACGCCCGCGATCACCAATCAGATCGAAGCGCTGTTGGGCGCCACGCCGCCGCAACGTTTGCTGCTGGATGAAGCACAGGCGCAGGGTCTGGCGCGTGTCATCGCGCCGCCCGACGATTACCGCCGCCACGTCGAAAATTTCGTAGACATCGCCGCGTTGAAAAGCGCCGACGCCCTGGTCATAGCCGACCCCATGCACGGCACCGGCGGGCATTGGATTGAGAATTTGTTGCGCGGTGGCAAGCTCAAAGTCGAGACGATTCGCGGCGACCGCGACCCCATGTTCGGCGGCGTGTTGCCCGAACCGATGCCGTGGAATCTGGCGCTGACCGCGCAAACGATAAAGGAGCGCGGTGCGTTGATGGCGCTGGTCACGGATGGCGACGCCGACCGCGTGGGCGCAATGGATGAGCGTGGCGAATACATCAACACACATCAAATTTTGATGATCATGCTGTTGCACCTGGTGCGGCGCAAAGGATTGAAAGGTTCAGTCGCGCGCACTTTCTCGCAATCGGTGATCGTGCGGCGCATCGCCGAAAGCTACGGCTTTCGTTTGTTCGAGACGCCCATCGGTTTCAAACACATCGGCGAACTCATGCTCGACCCGGCCAACGATTTTTTGATCGGCGGCGAAGAGTCGGGCGGCATCGGCGTGCGCGGCCACATCCCCGAACGCGACGGCGTGCTCAACAGCCTCTGCCTGCTCGAAGCCGTGCTGGCCGCGGGCAAACCGCCGTCAGAGATCGTGCGCGACATCTGGCAGGAGTTCGGCGAATTCCATTTCGAACGCCGCGATTTGCACGTGCCGATTGAAAAAGGCCAGCAGTTAGTAGCTGCAATGCGCGAGCAAACGCCCAGCGAATTTTGCGGTTACAAAGTGACTGGCGTGGCGACGCTTGATGGCAGCAAGTTACTTTTTGAAGACGAAAGCTGGATTCTCTTCCGTCAATCGGGCACGGAGCCGGTGTTGCGCGTCTATTGCGAGGCGACTTCGCTGGTGAAGACGATGCAGATGATGGACGAGGGCGTGCGGCTGGCGACCAGTTGAATCTGGGTACGCAGCGCTTCCAGCGTGCGGGCTTGGCGACTGCAACAGTCAAAGCAACTGAAAAGAGGCACTACTGGAATTTGTGTGGGTCGAGCGACAAGTTTTGCAGCTCTGCCGCCTGATGTGCGGAAGGGCATAGACCTTTTGCACATCAGGCGGTAGAGCCGCAAGGCAATCATTTACCCACAGCCACCGGTAGCGCCGGAAAAGAAAAGGGCCGAGCAGCTTGAACGTTGCTCGGCCCTGCATCATTTCAGCCAGGCGGCTTACTTGAAGCTCACCTTCACCGTATTCGCGGCCTTGCCCTCCACCTTCAAATTCAGATCAACCAGCCCGCGTCCCACCAAACCACGCGGTAACGCGATGTTGAGTTGATCAACACCGATCAAGCCCGGCGCGGGCCCCGCGTAGGAGACGGGCGCGAGAATGGCCGGCAAGGTTTGTCCGGGATTGCCGAGGGCGACTTCGACATTGTCGAGCGTGCTGCGATTGCGTAGGCCCGTGCCGAACAGCACCAGCACGACCGTATCCGTGCTCGGCCCCAGATCAATCGGCAACGGGTTGAAGCGCGTGCCCACTTGATCGAAGACCGCAATCGGTTCGAAGGTTTGCACGCCGTTGCGCACGCGCACCAGCACACCCGCCGGAACGTCGCGCCCGTTGGCATTGGCCGTGAAGAGCGCCGGGGCGATGGCCACTACATTGATCGTGCCCAGCGCCAAGCCGCCGTTGGCATTCTGAATTGTGACCATCGCCATACCCAGCGCCGTGCCCACCGGCACCAGATAGTTGACCTGGCCCGGCGAAACGAAGAAGAGCGGGGCCAGCCGTTCGACCCCCGCGCTGTCTTTGAGGGTGACGGTCGTGCCGCCCAACGAGGTTGGCAGCGGCGTGATTTGCGGCGCTAACGCAGCGCCTGCCAACGCACTGCCAAAGGCCGCGACGATGCTGTCAACCGTCAAATCGCCGAGGATGAAGCTGGCGGCGGAAACTTGCGCCAGTGCCGTCACGGCGGCTTGATTGACGGTGAACGTCTGGCCCGCGACGGTCAACGTGCCCGTGCGCGCCGCGCCCGTGTTGGCGGCGGCGCTGAAATTCACCGTGCCGTTGCCGGTTCCGCTGGCGCCGCTGGTGATCGTCAACCACGCCGCATTGCTGGTGGCCGTCCAAGCGCAGCCCGTTGTGGCAGTCACGGCAGTCATGCCCGTACCGCCCGCCGCCGGGAAGTTCTGGCTGGCCGGATTGATTGCGTAATTGCAATTGGCCGCTTGCGTGACCGTGAAGGTTTGGCCCGCCACCGTGATCGTGCCGCTGCGCGCCAGGCCCGGATTAGCGGCGACGGTGAAAGTGACCGCGCCGTTGCCCGTGCCAGTTGCGCCCGTGTTGACGGTGATGAAGGCCGCGTTGCTCGCCGCCGTCCACGGACAGCCCGCGACGCTGGTCACGTTGACCGTGCCTGTGCCGCCCGCCGCCAAGAAGTTTTGCGCGCTGGGCGCGATGGTATAGGTGCAACCCGACGCCTGATTGACGGTGAAGGTCAGCCCCGCAATCGTCAACGTCCCGCTGCGCGCCGGGCCGGTGTTGGCGGCCGCCGTGAACGTCACGTTGCCGTTGCCCGTGCCGGTCGCGCCGGTATTGATCGTCAGCCAGGCAGCGTTGCTCGCCGCTGTCCAGGTGCAAGCGGCCGCCGAGGCAGTCACCGCGACCGTGCCGTTGCCGCCCGCCGCCGCGACGTTTTGCGCGGTTGGATTGATCGTGAACGTGCAGCCATTGGCTTGATTGACCGTGAAGGTCAAACCCGCAATCGTCAATGTGCCCGTGCGCGCGGGGCCGCTGTTGGCCGCGACGGTGAAGGTCACCGGGCCGTTGCCGCTGCCGGTCGCGCCGGCGGTGATGGTGAGCCAGGGTGCGTTGCTGGCTGCCGCCCAGGCGCAACCCGTGCCGCTGGTCACATTGACTGTGACGTTGCCGCCCGCCGCCGCCACGTTTTGCGACGACGCGCTCAAGGCGAAGGTGCAGCCATTCGCTTGATTGACGGTGAAGGTTTGTCCCGCGACGGTCAGCGTGCCCGTGCGCGCCGGGCCGGTATTTGCCGCAGCCGTAAAGGCCGCTGAGCCGTTGCCCGTGCCCGCCGCGCCCGAATTGATCGTCAACCACGGCGCATTGCTGGTCGCAGTCCACGGGCAATTACTGTTCGAAGCCGTGACTGCGACGGTGCCATTGCCGCCCGCCGCCGCTACGTTTTGCGAAACCGGATTGATCGTGAAGGCGCAACCCGAAGCTTGGTTCACCGTGAAGGTTTGGCCCGCGACGGTCAACGTGCCCGTGCGTGCAATGCCGGTGTTGGCGGCTGCGGTAAAGGCGACTGTGCCGTTGCCCGTGCCCGCCGCGCCGGAATTGATCGTCAGCCACGGCGCATTGCTGGTCGCAGTCCACGGGCAATTACTGTTCGTAGCGTTGACCGCGACGGTGCCATTGCCGCCCGCCGCCGCGATGTCTTGCGCCGCCGGTGCAATGGTGAAGGAGCAACCAGAGGCTTGATTGACGGTGAAGGTCTGACCCGCGACCGTCAACGTGCCCGTGCGTGCAATGCCGGTGTTGGCCGCTGCGGTAAAGGCGACGGTGCCATTGCCCGTGCCAGCCGTGCCGGAATTGATCGTCAGCCACGGCGCGTTACTGCTGGCCGTCCACGGGCAATTGCTGTTTGAGGCATTGACCGCGACGGTGCCGTTGCCGCCGCCTGCCGCTACGTTTTGCGAGACCGGATTGATCGTGAAGGTGCAACCCGAAGCCTGATTCACCGTGAAGGTTTGGCCCGCGACGGTCAATGTGCCACTGCGCGCGATGCCGGTGTTGACGGCTGCGGTGAAGGCGACCGTGCCGTTGCCTGTGCCCGCCGCGCCGGAATTGATCGTCAGCCACGGCGCATTGCTGGTCGCAGTCCACGGGCAATTACTGTTTGAAGCGGTGACCGCGACGGTACCGTTGCCGCCGCCAGCCGCGACGTTTTGCGAAGCCGGTGCAATCGTGAAGGCGCAACCCGA
>JANOWX010000098.1:0-18961 GCA_031418175.1 Acidobacteriota bacterium
GAGTTGTAACAGGCAAATGACCGAGCCATCGGCGGCGCTAAGCTCGCCCGCCCCTGCAGCCAATCAATCTTTGTCAGCGATGGCGAAATCAGATGCGATTGTGGCGGGTGGCTCAGAGGCATTCCGGAACCAGCAGGGTCAGCAACAAGGTCAAACCGTCGTCCAGTCATCCAACGCCAACACCGTTTCGCTTTCTGCTGCCGCTGCCGCCCAAGCCTTCGACCGCAAGATCATCCGCAACGCCGAATTCGATCTCGAACTCGACGACCCCGCCGACGCGCAACGCAAGCTGACCGCGCTGGCCGAGACGCACGGCGGCTTCGTCGTCACGTCCGAATCCAAATTCAACCGCGCCAATGCGCCTGGCGCGGTCGTCAACGTGGTGTTGCGCGTGCCGGCGGCGCAATTCAATGCGGTCATCGAAAAGATTCGCGGCCTGGGCGGGCGCAACCCGCAAGAGAAGATCACGGGCCAGGACGTAACCGAGGAATACATTGACCTGGAAGCGCGCGCCCGCACCCAACGCGCGCTGGAAGCGCAGATGCTCGAAATCCTGAAACGCGCGGGCAAGATTTCGGACGCGCTGGAAGTGCAAAACCAGATCGCCGCCGTGCGCACCGAGATCGAACGGCTGGAAGGCCGCCAGCGCTTCCTGGCGAATCAGGCGGCGCTTTCGACGATCAACATCACGCTGCACACGCCCGCGCCCATCGTCATCGCCACGACGGCGCACGGCTTCTGGCAACAGGTCAAGCAGGCCGTGGGCAACGGCGTTGACCTGGCGTCGGAAATCACGCTGGGCATCATTCAATTCGTGATTACGCTGATTCCGATTTTGCTGTTGATCGTGTTACCGCTCTGGCTGCTGTGGCGGCTGGCGCGGCCTTATGTGCATTGGCCGAAGAAGGCGGCAGCGCCGCAAGCGAACGAGGCGGCTGCCACAGATTGAGGTACGTTTCTCTCGCGAAGTCACCCGAACTATCACGCAGAGGAATTGCCTTTCTTCGTGATTCTTTGTGTAGCTTCGTGGGGAGTTTTTTGACGCGCGCAAACACAACGAGCGCGCAGAGGATTTATCAACTCTGCGCGCTCGTTATGTTTTCACGGCTGTCTGGCCATGAAAGATTGTGTGAGGTTCGTGTGAGGAAACTGTGCTCTGCGGCTACACGTTGAAGATGCAGGGGGAAAAGTTTGGAGTGTTTGCGGTCTTTCAACCGGTGGGATGTCGTGGGATTGTTTGCGGTCTAGAACATTGTCAGAGAGCGGACAGTCAACGTGTAACCGTTCAGAGCGATATGAGAGCGTGGTGGGACGTCATCTCAAACTTGGCGCCGGTTCAGCCAAACCGGCGGGCGCAACCCAGGGCCGCGCCGTTAAAACTTTGTGAAGCGAGCAAAACCAAAACGCCCTGGCCGCGGGTTCAATTCCCAAGCGGCTTGCCGATATGCGCGGCGGCGTTTTGGACCGTCGAGAACGTGGTGGTCAGCAACCGGCCGACGTTGAGACCGGCGGCGGTCATCATCAGCACGCTGGTCGCGCCGATCACAGTGATCAGCAGCAGATATTCCAGCAGGCTCTGCCTCAGTTCATCGCTTCGTAGCTTTGTCAAAAACTCTTTCAACATAATTCCGCGTCTCTATTCAAGTGAGGTGAACAGCGTCGGGATGCCTGTCATTCACGGCGACAGCTAGTGCAACGCCCGTGCCAGCACAGGGCACGCAATAGTAACTTTCAGGTAAGTGCGGAAATGGTTGAAGATGTTTTGCCAACGGCTGGCGGTGCTGGCCGGACTGAAGCTGGCGCGCGCGTTTGACGTGTCCACATTCGGCGATGGTGTTCCACAGGCTTGTCCACGGATGGCGACAAGCGCCCCAGGCTGTCCACAAAAAAAGCGCCCCAGCCGCCAACCAATGCTGGCGGCTGGGACGCATCGTCACGACCCGCGTGGCGTGGCGTCTCAGTGTTGCGCTTCGCTGAGGTCGGCCATTGCCGCACGGAGCGCGGTGGGGTTCGTCAGCAGATTGACGTATTGCGCGGTCATCTCCGGCGTGGCGATTTCGAGCATCTGCCGGTTTTCGATCCAGCACTCGATCAACGCGAAAGGCCCGCGATCACACAGGCGCGTCAGCCAGCCTGCGCGCGCGCCGATGGCCAGCACTTCCTCGGCGTTGCGCTGCACCGAGACGTAGGCGTGCGCGCCGGCGTAGTTTGAATTCGGCACGACATCAGTGTGAAAGCCCGCTTCGCCTGCGTCTGGCCGCATTTCAGTACCGAACGGCAACACTTCCAGCAAAGTGCCGTGCGCGTCACCGGCCAGGACGAACCAGGAACCGCGCGGGAAATTGGGCGGCGCGGGCACGACTTTGCCATCCAAAACTTCGGCCAGAACATCGGCGACGTGCAAACTGTCTTTCGCATTCAGTGAAATGTGATGAATCATTGCCTTCTCCTGCTTGCTAAATTGTTTCTCTCTACGATTGCAACCAGGCAATTGCCCGCCTGCACTGACTCATGCGTAATGTCGGCGGCGATTGAATCACTTCCCGATAAAAATTATTTGCGCTGCCTGGATCAGTACCGCGACCGGTTACGATACGGACGAAACCAGCCGCCGGATTGTCAAACCAAACCTGCCAGAGTAAATTGAGCCGCGTTGTTCAAACGCAATCCACCGCGTTCACACAGCACCGTTAGCGTGAAAGGAATTTTCTCAATGATTCGCTGCCCGAAGCCGGCAGATAGCACGAAAGGAGTTTTGCAATGACAGGCGAACAAGTGACGTTGGAAACAGCGCCGAACATGCACGTATTGAATATCCCCCAACCGGAATCCAAGTCGCGCACCAACCCGCATCTGCCAGCGATCACAATCAATCCTGAGCGTTGCGGCGGGACGCCGACGATTGCGGGGACGCGCATGCCGGTGGCGGCGTTACTCGATCATTTGGCCGGGGGCTATACCATTCAAGGCTTCCTTGATGAATTCGACAGTGGTTTGACCGAGGGTGATTGCGAGGCGGTGTTGGATCAAATCAAGGAAGCTCTAGAAGAAGGCCGTATCGGCACGCTCATTGACAAATAATGAGAATCTTGTTTGACAACGGGGTTCCCAAAGCCTTGCGCCGCTACCTGGCGCCGCATGAAGTTGTCATTTCGCGTGAGCGCGGTTGGGCGGAGTTGAAGAACGGCGCGTTGCTGAGTCAGGCAGAAGTTGAATTCGACGTGCTGCTCAGCACCGATTCCAACATCACTTCGCAACACGTCATTGCCAATTACCAGATCGCTTTGATCGTCTTACGGGCTTACCGAAATAGAATTGATAAGTATTTGCCACTGCTCCCAAAATTGCTGGCAACGTTAGACACCATCCAACCGGGCACAGCAGTTTTTCTGCACGAGGACGAAAGCTTGCGCCGGAGCGATGAACGAAAAGGAAAACGCTAGCGACCCGATGCACACCACTTCAAAACAAATCATCCACCTGCACCGCTTGCTCGCCTGCTTGCTGCTTGCTGCTTGCTGCCTGCTGCCATCCGCCTTTTCGCGCGCCCAGGAATCCATCACCGCCCAGCAAGTCGAAGCCGGCCGCCAACTGTACGCCGGTTCCTGCGGCAACAGCTATTGTCACGGCAGCGAGGGCAAAGGCGGCGGCGGCCCGATCTTGCGCGAGCGCGTCTTTCGCGTTGGCTATCTGCGTTCCGTGATTACTGACGGCAGCGATGACACGCCGATGCCCGGCTTTCAAAAACGCATGACGGCGCAAGAGATCAATCAGGTCGTGGCTTATCTGCTCTCGCTCTCGCCGGACAAGGGCGATAAGCCGGAACAGGCCTTTGCCGCGAAACCCGCGCCAACTGCGACCAAGGCGGCGAATGAGCATTTCAACCAACCACAGGAAAAGCCCAAGACAGAAACCGCGAACCAAGCGCCGCAAGTCAGCCTGAGCGTCACGAACAACGGCGCAAACATACGCGGCGAGGCGCAGGCGGGCCGTTCCTTATTTTTCGATCAGACCAATGCCAACAATTGCAGCGCCTGTCACAGCGTCAATGGCGTGGGCGGCAAAGTGGCGTCGGACTTGAGCCGCTTGCGCGAACAGCCGCCGCGCCAGCTTGCCTTGCGCATTTTGGCGCCGCAAAACAGCGATGCGGCCAGCGAGGTAGGAAGATATGGTCTGCTGCAAGTCACCACGCGCGGCGGCGAAAAAGTTGTGGGGATCAAACGCGATGAAGATGCCGAAGGCTTGCGCCTGTACGACACTTCGACGCGCCCGCCCAGCTCGCGCAGCTTCTTGAAAGCCGAAACCGCCAGCGTCGAAAAGTTGCTCACCCCGCCTTGCCCCGCCAATGGTAGCGGCTACGCTGAAAAATTCACGGTCAAACAACTGCTCGACCTGCTCGCGTTCTTGAAGTCGGAAGATTTGCAGAACCCGGCGCGCGTCACGTTGAAAGACCTTTTCTAACCACTCGTTTTTATTTTCGGAGGTGCCTATGCCCGCGATCACGCTCACTGCAACGGTCGGACTCAATTCAGTCAACAGCCCCAACGACGTACGCGCGGTCAAACGGCGGCTGGTCGAACTCGGCTTCAACTGGCTGCAAGCGGACACGGTGGCAGGGCCGGAGACGATCAAGACCATCCAGCTTTTTCAGGCGATCAAAAACGGGCTGAACGTCGTCAGCGACCCACGCAACGACGGGCGCATCAATCCGGGCGGCGATACGCATCTGTGGCTGCAGGCGAACAACGCGCCGCGCTGGCTGTTGATGCCGCCGGGCGCAAAAACCGAAGGCTTCATCAACGACGAATTGGCCGACACCAGCGACCAACACGATTTCGGCGCCAGTTGGCTGGCTGAGGTTTTGCGGGCGGCGGCGTTGGATTACAAAAACAATTATCTGCGCGTGCATCCGACCGCCTCGGTCATACGCCTCAACGACATCAGCCTGCCGCGCGGCGGCCCCACGCCCAGCCACGCTTCGCATCAGGCCGGTTTGTGCTGCGACCTGAAACTGCCCAAGCTGAACGGACAAGCGGGCGGCATTACCTACAAAGATTTGTCCTACGACCAACTGACGGCGCGGGCCATGTTGGAAGCCCTCAAGCGCCATCCACAGTCCGGCCGCGTCTTCTTCAACGACCCGGTGTTGATTGCTGAAGGCCTGTGCCAAGCCGTCAGCGGCCACGACAATCACGTGCATTTCGAGATCAAACCGCCCGTGCGGCGCTAACTGAGCGCCAGGTCGTTTTCATCGCTGATAAAACAAAGAGCACGAAGAAAGGGAGCGAGACAGTCTTCTCTCCACTTCTTCGTGCGCTTCGTTTCTTGGTGGTGAACGCCAGCCCGCCGTGTCGTCAGGCTTGCGCCGCTTGTGCAACTTCCGCTTCATCCAACTTGCCGATCATCCCGCACCAGGGCGGAATCACGAGCGTCACGTTGCCTTGCGCTTTCACCTGGCAGGCCAGCCGGATGGGCGAAGCCGGCGCGCCGGTGAAACCTTCGTAGCCGAAATAGCGCCACTTGTTTTTCTCGCGCTCATTGGGTGGCGAAATCTTTTCGACCGGCGACAGCACCCCCACCCAGCACGTGCCGCAGGCCGCCGTCCGGCATTCAATCGGGATCGGCCCTTCGCCCGCCATACAACGCGTATCCTGCAAATGATGCGGACGTTGATCCAGCTTGGCCGCCATCGTCACATCCTGCTCGTGCATGATCTTGAACGTGCTGCCCGGCGCGCATTCGCGGAAGTTGACCGTGTAACGCTTATCCACCGATTTGAGAAAGCCGAGCAAACCCTGGCCATCGTCCTTCGCGCGGTTCGCAACGATCTGATCGGCGGACTTGTTCCAACGCTTGCCGTAAGCGCCCGCTGCCGCCGGTTGTTTGAAGCGTGCGGCCCCGGCCTGTTGCAACGCGCCAAACGCGACGGCGGTGATGCCCAACACCAATGTTTCGCTGGCATTGACCTGTTGAGCCACACGCTTGGTTGCGGCTTTGATGTGTTCCGTCAATCCTAAGCCCGCCGCCGCCGTCGCGGCATATTCGCTCACGACCACCTTGACCTGCGGCCAGTAGCGATGGCCATACAGGAACTCCGCTGAGGTATCCACTTGTTCACGCAACAACGGGTTGCCCTTGATGATGAGTTGTTTCGCTGTCGCCGCGTGGTCACCGGATTGTTCAAACGCGCGCCAGAGCTTGACCGGAAAGAACGCAAACCAGATGCGCGTCGCGTTGCGGTCTACCGGATGAATCGAGCCTTGCAATTCGCTGACGGTGCGCACCCACGCCGCGTCATCCTGTTGCGCCAGGAAAGCCATAAAATCGTTTGCCATTGGGGCATTCCTCCTTCGGAAGTTTCAGAGACTTATTGCCGACATTTTGCCAACTTATTGGTTGTTAAATTTGAAGGGCGGAGAATAACCGCCAGGCCAAGGGTTGAGCAAGTCGAACGCCGCCAGTAGGACGGACTTTAGTCTGTCCTACGCTTTTGGACAGACTAAAGTCTGTCCTATCCGGGCTGAGCCAATTTAGCCCCGCCGACGCCGCACGGCAGCAGGCGCTGCGGCAACAAACGCGCTCGCGTGCGCGGCAAAGCGTTCCTGCAAGGACGCGCAAACCACTTCGCACAAATCAAACACGGTCGGATCGGCAATCGCATAATAGACGGTGTTCCCTTCCTGCCGCCGCGTGAGCAGCCCGGCATCCTGCATGATCTTCAGATGCTTGCTGACGTTGGGTTGCGTGGCTGCCAGCGCCTCGGTCAAGGCCGAGACGCTCGTTTCGCCCGCTTCCAGGTTTTGCAAAATCCGCAGCCGCAACGGGTCGGACAACACTTTGAAGCGCGCCGCCACCAATTGCAGCGCCGCCGGCGACAGCATCTGTCGTGAGCTTCGTTTCATCAGCAAACTCCCTTTGAAAATCTTCTTGACAATATAACTATGTAGTCATACAGTTCAAACAGCGCCAGTATACAGATCGAGTACATGGCTGGCAATGGAAATTTCAACGCAGAAGGAGGGGCGTCATGCCTGATTGGATTTGGGGAGCTTTGTTTTTCATCGGTTACGTCGCCCTGAACCTGATTCAATCGGCGTTCACCAACTGGTGCCCGATGATGACGTTTCTGCGCATGTTGGGCGCCAAGGATGGCGCTCAAGCAGTGCGTCAAACCTAAACCGCAAACAGAGGGAATGCGATGCGCAAGAGAGACAGAAGCAAGTACCAAGGCTGGCGTGCGCGCGCGGCAAGCTGGGCGCTGGCGGCGCTGCTCACGAGCGCGCCGGGCGCGCCCACGCTGGCGCAAACACAACCAGCCAATCGTCCAGCGGAGAGCCTGACCTTGCCGCTCGCGGTCGAGATTGCCTTGCAAAGCAATCCGCTCACGCACGCCACGGCGGCTGGCCGTGAAATCGCGGCGGCGCAAACCGCAGAAGCGCGCGCCGGGCGCTGGCCGTCGGTGCAGATCAGCGAAACGCTGACCGCTGGCAACAATCCGGTCTATGTCTTTGGCTCGCTGTTGGAACAGGGCCGCTTTCGCCAATCCAATTTTGATCTGAATGCGCTGAACAACCCGTCAACACTGGCCAATTCGCGCTTTGCCATCAGCGCCAAGCTGCCGCTCTTCGATCAATGGCAAACGGCGACGCGCGTCAAACAGTCGCAACTGCGCGAACAGCAGGCCGACGCGCAAGGCTCGCAGGTACAACAGCAAATTCGTTTTGAAGTGTTGCGCGCCTATTACAGCGTGCTGCTGGCGCAGGCCAGAAAAGAAGTCGCCGACGAAGCCGTCAAACTGGCCGAGGCCGATGTCAAACGCAGCCGCGACCGTGTCGAAGTCGGCACTTCGGTCGTCTCTGATCTGCTCGCCGCCGAAGTACAACGCGCCGATTTCCAGCAACAGCAGATTCAGGCCGCAGGCGAAATCATCACGGCGCGCGCCACGCTCAACACCGCGCTGGGCTTGCCGCTCAACACCCCGCAAACCATCGCCGGGCAATTGGTCGAGCGCAATTTCGAACTGGCTACGACGGAAGAGTTGACGCAGACGGCCTTGCAACAGCGGCCCGATTTGCAACGCGCGCTGCTGGCCAAACGCACGAGCGAAGCGCAGGTCAGAGGCGCGCATAACGAATTTCTGCCGCGCGTCGAGGTCTTCACCACCGTTGGCGCCAGCCGCAACAATTTCGTCAACGGCAGCGGCGATTACCTCGCCGGCGCGAGCGTGACCTTCAACCTGTTCGATGCTGGACGCAATGCCCGCATCAAACAGGCGCAAGCCGCCGAGCGGCTGGCAATGAGTGAACAGGAGCACCTGGCCAATCAGATTCGCTTGGAGGTCATGCGCAGCTATCAGCAATACGTCGCCGCGCGCGCCCGCTTGCAGGTCGCCGCGCGCGTCATCAGTCACGCCACCGAAGCGCTGCGCATCGTGCAGGATCGTTACCACGAAGGGCTGACGACGATCACCGAAGTCTTGCGCGCCGAAACCGCGCTGGTACGGGCGCAAACGAATGTGCTGGCGACGCGCTACGAAACTTATGTCAGTTACGCCAGCGTACTGCTGGCGAGCGGGCGGCTGACCGATGTGCAGGCGTTTGTTTAGGTCAGTCGCTGGAACGGTACCGCGCGCGTCAGCAAGCAGCGGCAGCGCAACTACGACCGCATCGCACAACGGCGAAGTCTTCACTTGCTGACGCGCGCGGTACCGTTCCGCTGGCTGAAGGATGAACCAATGAGAAATCAAATGATTTTAGCGGGCTTGGTCTTGCTCACAGGACTAGCAACTGCGTGTGAAAAGAAGCAGCAGGCCGCGACGGAAAAGCCAATTGTCGTCACGGGCGTCAAGCTGGAAACTGCAACCCTTGCGCCAATCGAAGACTTTTACGAAGCAACCGGCACCGTCAAATCGCGCACAACGACAGTGTTGTCAGCGCGCACGATGGGCACCGTTGTTGCGTTGCGCGTACGCGAAGGCGACCGCGTCAGCGCCGGGCAAACCCTGATCGAAATTGACAACCGCGACGCCGCCGCGCAGTTGCAAAAGGCCCAGGCCGGATTGCTGGAAGCGCAAGCCGCGCAGACCGAAGTCGAGCAAACCAGCAACGGCGCACAGGCGGCCAAAGCCGCTGCTGAAGCAAACCAGCGTTTAGCGCAGGCGACCTTCAACCGCTATCAAACGCTGCTCGAACGCAAGTCGGTCAGCGCGCAGGAATTCGATGAGGTCAAAGCCCGCCTGCAAATCGCCGAGGCCGAAGTCGAGCGCGCGGACAGAATGTTGCAGATGCTGGCCGCCAAAAAAGCACAGGTGCGCGCGCGCATTGACCAGGCCAAAGCCGAACTCACCAACGCACAGGTTTACGCCGGATACGCCCGCATCACCTCGCCCATCAACGGTATCGTCATCGCCAAAATGATCGAAGTCGGCGCGACCGCCACACCCGGCGCGCCCTTGCTGACGCTGGAAGACAGCGCGCGTTACCGCCTGGAAGCCGCTGTCGAGGAATCGCAATTGCGCCGCATACGGTTGCGCGATGCCGCGCGCGTGCAAATTGACGCGCTGGGCGGCGCGGAACTGAGCGCCACGGTCAGCGAGATCATGCCGTCTGCCGAGGCGGGGAGCCGCAGCTACACGGTGAAACTCGAGCTGCCGCCGCAAACCTTGCTGCGTTCGGGGATGTACGGCACGGCGCGTTTTGCGAGCGGGCACCGGCAGGCCTTGCTGATTCCGCAATGGGCGCTCGTGCAACGCGGCCAACTGACGGGCGTCTTCGTGGTGGATAAAGAGAACGTGGCGCGTTTGCGGCTGGTCAAGACGGGCAAAACGGTTGGTGAACAAGTCGAGATTTTGAGCGGCTTGCAGGAAGGCGAACGTATTGCGACGGAGGGCGCGGCCAAGCTGAATGACGGCAATCGCGTGCAGTAAGCAATGTCAGACAAGCTGCCAGCTTGTCTGCGTCTCGGCCAGTGACCCAATGGGTTTGCGTTATGCCAGCCGGTTTTGGCTTCGAGTCTGCGACAAGCTGGCAGCTTGTCGGACATTTTGAGGGTTGCGATGAAAACGGAAAGCGGGCTGGCGGGTAAGCTGGCGCGGACATTCATTGATTCAAAATTGACGCCGCTGATTGTCGTGGCTGCGATTCTGTTGGGCCTGGGCGCGGTGGTGCTGCTGCCGCGCGAAGAGGAGCCGCAGATCATCGTGCCGATGGTGGATGTCTTCGTGCAAATGCCGGGCGCGCCAGCGCGCGAGGTCGAAGAGCGCGTCACCAAGCCGCTGGAAAAGCTGCTTTGGGAAGTGCCCGGCGTAGAGTATTTGTATTCAACCTCAATGCCTGGGCAGGCCATGGTGATCGTGCGCTTTCTGGTCGGCCAAAACGAAGAGGACGCCATCGTGCGGCTGAATCAGAAGATGCTGGCCAACTTCGATTTGATTCCGCCGGGCGCGAGTCCGCCGCTGGTCAAGCCGCGTTCGATTGATGACGTGCCGATTCTGGCGCTGACGCTGTCGAGCAATACCTACGACGCCTTCACGCTGCGCCGCATCGCCGCGCAAGTCCACGACCAGATCAAAGAAATCAACGACGTTTCGGAAGTCAAAATCATCGGTGGCCAGCGCCGCCAATTGCGCGTGACGCTCGACGGAGCGCGTCTGGCCGGCTTCAACGTTGCGCCTGCCCAAATCATTCCGCTGCTTGAACAGTCGAATCGGCAGACGCAAGCGGGCAGCTTTGCCACAGGCAATCGTGAATTTCAGGTGGAAACGGGCGGCTTTCTGCACACGGCGGAAGACGTCGGCAACGTCGTCGTTGGTGTCTCGAACAATCGCCCCGTTTATTTGCGCGATGTGGCGAAAGTGGAAGATGGCGCGGAAGAGCCGAGCGATTACGTGATGTTCGGCTTCGGCGACGGGGGGATTCGGGGACGGGGCGACGGGGGGAATTCAGTTCAACAAGCTGTGACCATTTCCGTCGCCAAACGCAAAGGCAAAAACGCGATTGAGATTGCCGACAAGGTTTTAGAAAAAGTCGAACACTTGAAAGGCTCGCTCATTCCCGGCGAGGTCACGGTCACGACGACACGCAATTACGGTGAGACGGCCAGCGAGAAATCGAATGAGTTGCTGCTGCACATGCTGATCGCCATTCTCTCGGTCGCGTTGCTGATCTGGCTGACGCTGGGCTTGCGCGAATCGGGCATCGTGGCGATTGCGATTCCGGTGACGCTGGCGCTGACGCTGGCGGTGTTTTACTTCTATGGCTACACGCTCAATCGCATCACGCTGTTTGCGCTGATCTTTTCCATCGGCATTTTGGTGGACGACGCCATCGTCGTGGTCGAAAACATCACGCGCCATTCCCACCTGCCTGAAAACCGGGGCCGCCCGTTGGCGGACATCGCAGTCGAGGCCGTAGACGAAGTCGGCAATCCGACGATTCTGGCGACCTTTGCCGTGATTGCGGCGATCTTGCCGAGGGCTGGCGATCTCGCTGATGGCGGGCGAAGTCGCTTCGTTGCTGTTGTCGCGCATGACCGTGCCGATTCTGTATTACCTGAGCGAGCGCAAACAACAGCAGCAACAATTGAAACCAGTGCCAGTTGAGTTCAACGCAGACAAACTAAATCGGCGGCGGATTGAGGGCGCCGATTTGCATTCACCAAAGGAGGCTGTATGAAACGCATCTATTCATCTTTCATCGCAATGTTCGCTTTGCTTTTGGCTTTCGCCTTAACCGTGCCTGCGCAACAGCAGCAACAGCAGGGCCAAGGACAAGGCCGGATGGGCGGCATGGGCCAAGGTCAACCGCAAGACATGAAAACCATCCATGCCTTGTTTGACGGGCACAAACAGATCACGCGCACCGTCACAGAAACCACCAACGGCGTCGAGACGCTCACCGAATCGAACGACCCGAAGCTGCAGGCCTTGCTCAAAGAGCACGTCCGGGCGATGCAACAGCGGCTGGTGAAGCATCAACCGATTCGGCAGTGGGATCCGCTCTTTGCCGAACTGTTCAAACAGGCCGACAAGATCAGGATGGAAGTCAGCGCCACAACCAAAGGCATGAAAGTCGTCGAGACTTCGGCTGATGCTTACGTGGTTAAGCTGATTCAGGCGCACGCCAGGGGCGTTTCCGAATTCGCCAAAGAAGGCATGGCGGTGATGCACAAGGAACATCCTTTACCGGGCACGGAAACCGCCAGCAAGCCGGTGGGCTTTATCGGCAAGGGCGATGGCGTCACGACTTGCCCGGTGACGGGCGAGCCGGTGAACAATGAGGTCAAGTTTGGCTTTTATGGCCGCACCGTCTACTTCTGCTGTGAGAACTGCCGTGAAGAGGTGAAGAAAAATCCGGAGCGCTACTTGAAGCCGTAGCGCAAGGCTTGCTTGAAATTCATGCGCGGCGCTCTTGTTGGGGATGCTCTTTCAGCTTACGCCAGTGATGTGGCCTGCCGCATCCACGCCCATGATCGTGCCACCCGTGCCTACGCCGGCGACAAAGGCCGCAGGTGTGAGGCCGCGTTGCCGCAATTGATGCCAGATTTCAGGCCCGGTCATTTGGACGTGCGCCGCGACGTTGGCTTCGTTTGAAAATTGGCAGGGCAGAAAAACATTGGCGCGCTGTTCGGCCAGTTCTTCGGTCTTGCTGATGCTGCCGAGAAAGCCGCCTTGTTCGCGGCTGACAGGTACGATTTGCGCGCCGAATGCGCGAATGAGTTTGACGCGCTCTTCGCTCATCCAGTCCGGCATGAAGATTACGACCTGATGGCCGAGCGCGCGCCCTATGGCGGCAAAGGAAATGCCGGTGTTGCCACTGGTCGCTTCGGCAATCGTGTCGCAGGGACGAATACGCCCTTCCTGATAGGCCTTGCGCAAGATGTGGAAGGCCATGCGGTCTTTGATGCTGCCGGTCAGGTTCAGATTTTCGGCCTTGGCGTAAAGCACGCGCGGCCGGCCACGAAAGCGAAAGTGCAAGGCGAGCAGCGGCGTATTGCCGACGAGATTTTTCAGGCTGCGAAAGCGAGCAGTAACAGCGGCTGATGTATGCATAGCGTTTGTGAGCGAATCAATGGTCATATAAGTCCGGGGTAAGTTTGCACAGGCGCCATTGCGAAATTGCGCAATCCTTGGGAATCTTCCCCACCGATTCCTGCTGCAAGTGAGGAATCATTCGGCGAATTCCCCATTGCAAAAGTTGCACCGGTCACAAGGACCTTGCGCATTCAGTTGGCGCGGCGTGACAAATGCATGGAGTTCAAATGCATGGAGTTCAGCCTTTAGGCTGCCGGGCCCGCCGTAGGCGGGGCAGACAAGCTAAAGCTTGAACTCCATGCACTTGTGCCCTGATCTCAACTGAGCGCCGCTATGCTCAAGACGAATTGCAGAAGGACCCTGTTATGAGAACCAAAAAAACTACGCCCTTTGGCGCACTCGAAATTTTGGATGCTCACGCGCACTTCTTTTCGCAACGCTTTCTGGAAACGTTGATCAAGCAATCGCCAACTCTGGGCCAAGCAGCGGAGCCGCTGGCGCGCGCCGCCGCGTTGACCGGTTGGACGCTGCCGCCCGCTGATCCGGCGGCGTTGGCAACGATCTGGAAAGACGAACTCGACCGGCACGAAATTGCTGGCGCAATATTGCTGGCCAGCGTGCCCGGCGATGAAGAATCCAGCGCGGCCGCCGTGGCTGCCTATCCCGAACGCATCTTCGGCGGCTTCTTTCTCAATCCCATGCAGCCCGATGCCGAAGCGCGCGTGCGCCGGGCGCTGGATGAATTGAAGCTGCGCGTCGTGTGCTTGTTCCCGGCGATGTTTCATTTCTCTATGGCTGAGAATGAAGGCGCGCGCGCGGCAGCCGCGCTGGTCAGCGAACGTCCGGGCACGGCGGTGTTCGTGCATTGCGGCGCGCTGTCGGTGGGCGCGCGCAAAAAGCTAGGACTGCCGAGCCGCTTTGATATGCGGTACTCGAACCCGCTGGATGTTTACAAACTGGCGGCGGAGTTTCCCAGCGCGAATTTCATCATTCCGCATTTCGGCGGCGGAATGTTGCGCGAGGCGTTGCTGTTGGCCGACCTGTGTCCGAACGTGTATCTGGACACGTCGAGCAGCAACAAGTGGATGCAATACGAAGGGCTGGATTTGCCGACAGTTTTCAAACGCGCGTTGGCGGTGGTGGGACATGAACGTTTGTTGTTCGGCTCGGACTCTTCGTTCTTTCCGCGCGGCTGGGTGAGCGATGTGTTTTACGCGCAGATCAATGCCCTGCTCGATGCCGGGGTGAGCGAAGAACAAGCGCGCGCGATTTTTGGCGGGAACTTGCGGCGACTGTTCGTGACAGGCTAGTGGAGCATTCCTGAAGTTCCGCTGGCATTCAACATTCTTCCTTCCACATTCTGAATTCTTTTGCAGTGGGTTACCATTTTTGGGCCTACTTAGTCTGCACGAGAAGGCATAATGAGGAAGGAAGAATGTTGAATGCCAGCGGCCGGTCGCGCACGACACACCCGTGAGCGGTCAGCGAATCAATTCGACCGAGCAATGCGCTTGGGCCATGACCGCTTGCGAAACTGAGCCGATCAAAATGCGCTCTAACACGCCGTGTCCGTGCGAACCGAGCACGATCAGGTCGGCGGGCCACTCTTCAGCCTGTTTCAGAATCGTCGTCTTGGCGTTGCCGATGATGATGTCCGAACTCACTTGCAAGGCCGTCGCTTTCAAGCTGGTTTCGGCTCGCTCCACGGCCACGCGCGCGCGTTCTTGTGACTCATGCAACAACTTCAAATAGTGACTGTCGGGCACCAGCCAACTCCCCGGCGTTGGGGCCAGGTGCAACTCGACCACAGAAAGCACCTTCACTTCGCTGCCCTGCGGCCAGGGGCGCGCCGCTACACTTTGCAGGGCGGCCTCGCTGCATTGCGAGCCATCGGTTGCCAATAGAATTTTCATCACTGCTCCTTGTGGCGCTCACTGCCAGCGTTGCAATGCTTGCGCAATTTCGGTTTGCGAACGCACGCCGATCATGCGTTCCACTTCGCGGCCAGCTTTGAAAACCAGCAGCGTGGGAATGCTGCGGATGCCAAAGCGGCGCGCCGTTTGGGGGTTCTCGTCCGTATTGAGTTTCGTCACCAGTGCGCGCCCGCTGAATTGCGCGGCCAGCGTTTCGATCACCGGCGCAATCATCCGGCACGGCCCGCACCACGGCGCCCAACAATCCACTAAAACCGGTTCGGCGGCGCGTTCAACCACGCTGGCAAAATTGGCGTCAGTCACGGTCAACGGCTCCGCGCGCAGCGGCAACGGGTTTTTGCAACGCCCGCAGACAGGGGCTTGCTGCTGTTGCAAGCGCTCCAACGCGACGCGGTTCTGCGCGCCGCATTGCGGGCAGGTGATCAATTGTGAAAGTGCAGCCTGCATTCAAATGCTCCTAAACAAATATGTCTCTCGACACACGTCAGAACAGCAAAGCTCATACCGGTTCGGCAAGACGCAAGATTCCCCCATTCAGCCTTTGCGAAAGTAGGCGGGCAAGTCGCGTTTGGTCTCGCGGAGAATTTCCAAGATCGCCTGACGCTCAGTAAGGGAGAGGGCCGCGAATTCTTTCTCAGCGGCTTCCCCGCTCAACACGCGCCAGAGCTTGCGATACAGCGTAGCGCGCGCTTGCTGCGGCAAGGCATCGAAAGCCTCAGAGTAGATTAGATAACTGCACGGATAGCGGAAGAGCCGCCGTTGCAAATCGAATTCGCGCAAAGAGCGGCCCTGTTTGTCGCGCGGGCCTGGCGCGGCGAACTCTTTGGCATAGGCGGTCGTGCCGCTGATGGGCGCGCGCAGCATGGCTTCATCCACAAACAGCAGATAGCGCAACACGTCAGCGGCGGCGCTTTCGATGCGGCGGCGCGTGCTGTCTGAGAGCGTGTCGTTCGTTTGGTTGAGGGCTTCGTTGAGCGCGGCCTGTTGTTGCAAGGCGATGCGCGTTTCGTAATTGAGCCGGGCAAGCAGGTTGTGCATCTGCGTCTGATGTTCCAGCACCAGCAAGGCCACGATGTCGCTGTGCGCCGACAGATGCGCGCTCACATCGGCGCGCGCGGGCAGCTTGGTCAGATTCAATCCGGCGGTTTGCTCGAGGCGGTCGGGATCCATCTTTTCATCGAAAAGCAGATTGCCCGCGTGGCGTTCGGCGCCGTGTGTGCCGGTGACGTACCAGCCGCCCCAACGTTGCGGCAAAGGGCTGCTGTGGCTGGTGACGTGCGAACCCATGGGCGCCAGCGGATAGCCGCGTTCGTCAGGATAAACCGAACGCACGACGAAGCCCGGCACCCCGCGCGTGTTTTGCGAGGCGTGGCATTGCAGGCATTCATCGTTGCGCACGAAACGCGGTTTAGCGGTCGCGTGCTGTTCGAGCATATAAAACACGCCGCCCAATTGCGGATCAACGGCGGCTAATTCCAGCACGTCGCCGCCGCGCACCCAACCGACATACGTGTCGTCATTGAAATAGAGCGCGCGCGGATTGGCGGGCGAAATGCGATGCAGTTGAAAGCTGGTCTTGGAAAACACCAGCCCTTGTGAACTGACCGGAATGCCGAGTTGTTTGAGCACGGCGGGCAGATAGCCGTGCGTTTCAGAAAATTCAAGCTTGATCTCGCCGCCATCAATGCGCCGTTGCAAGCGGGCGACAGCGTCGTTGCGGCCCGCCTGGCGATAGCTGATGGCAATGTGCTCTTGCAATTGATCCTGGCTGCGGACGCTGTGGCGAGGTGACAACAGAAATCCACAAACGCCGCTCAACAGCGCCAACACGGTTATCCAACGGGAAAGCAATTGCGTATTTTTCATTTCGTCTTCAGTTCATCTTCATTTTGTTGGGCCAAACTTGCTGCGGATTTTGGCACAACTTGCGAATTTTCACCTAACGGAACGGCTTGAAATGCGCGCTGCTCCGGTGTTGGCAGCACAACGGCAACTTGCGCGCCTGCCCATGGCAAAGGCGGAGAGAAGTGCGTTTCCCTCCGCCTTTGTTTGATCTGGTTGTATCACTGGTTATTTGAGTGTGCGCAGATAAGCCACAATGGCCCAGCGCTCTTCATCGCTGAAACGCACGCGGCTGGCGGGCATCGGCGATTTGCCGTTAGTGATTTTCCAGAACAGTTCGCCGTCCGTATTGGCCTGCACCATCTGGCTGGCCAGATTGGTCGGAGCGACGGGCTGGCCCTCGCGTTTGAGTTGGGGGGACATATAGCCATTCCCTTTGCCTTCGCGCCCGTGGCAATCCACACAACGTTGTTGATAGAGTTCGCGGCCCAGCTTAACCATCTCGGGGCGATTTTTGGCGGGATTGCTTAACGCCGCCGTTTCGGCAGGCGCGGGCCATTGCTGTTTGATCTTGCCGTTTTCCAGCGTGACCGTGGGCGTCGGGCGGGCCTTGTAAGGATCAGGTTGCGGCGTCGGAATACGCGCCGGGCCGACTTCCATCGGGAAATCGCCAATGCGCCGTGGGGCCGCCGCGCCTGTCGGGTCGGTGTCGGTGCGCTTACCGGCGTTCGGATTGTTGGCCAGAATCGAAGCGTTCGCCGTCGTCAGCGTCGTGGTCGCCGCCGGCACCGGCGCGGCGGGTGTGGGAACGACTGCACCTGCGACGGGCGTGGGGCTGGCCGTTGTGACCGCAGCCGCAGGCGAACTCGCAGCCGCCGGCGCGGTGGCCGGATTCACGGGCGAAGCGGCGGTGGCAGGATTGGCGCTGCCGCTATCGGAAACTACGCTTGAATCCTTGCAGGCCACAGCCAAGCCCAAGATGAGTAGCGTGGACAAGCTCAACGCCAGACGCTGCCAGTGTGTGTGTATGTGTGTGTTAGTTGAATGAATCTGCATTGAATGCTTCCTATAATGCCTTTCCAGAAATAAATGATTGCAACTCGTTAGTGGCCCCACGCCAAGGTGGCCAAGCCAGCCGCCGCCGCAAAATCTTTGAAGGGCGCGCTCGGTTCGACGCGCAGCCCAATCTGGGCCGGGTCGAGCGAGACCGCGCTATTTTCGAGCGCCGAGGTCATGACCTCACGAAAACGCTTTTGCTCATAGGCATTGCCCAGTGTGAGCAGCCGCGTCAGCGTGACCGGCCCGCTTTCCGGCATCAAGCGGTCGCGGTAAAAAACCAGCAAGCGGTAAAATTCATCTTCGCGCTCTTCGGTTGCGCAGGCGACTTCGCGCACCAGAATCGGTTCGGCGCCGCGCGTGATGACCGCGTCGAAGCCGTCTTCGCGCAAACTGACCAGCGCTTGATCGTCGCTGAACCCGGTGCGCAACAGCCATTGCGCTTCGCCGAGCGCCTGGGGCAGCAGCAAGCCGGTGCGCCAGCCAAGCTGGTTAAAGACGCGCTCGTATTGTTCGGCCACGCGTTCGTTGACCGCCGAAGCCAGCCAGAGGCTGCGGCCATTGAAATCGCTGAGCCGCTGATGATCTATGCGCAACTCGCTTATCTTGCTGCCGACGCTGCGTTCGATCTTCCATTCGATCATCTGCTCCAATTCACGCCGCCCTTGGGGCAAGGTGTCGAGCGTGAAAATCAGACTGCGCGCGCTGCCCGGCGGCAGCGTGACGGCGACGCGGCGCAAACGGCGCTGCCCGGCTTGCGCGACGGTCTCACGCAATTTGTCGAGCAACTCGGCTTCGTTGGTGATGTTGGGTTCGGTGAAGGAGGCGCGCACCAGGCCTTTCGGCAGCCGCGATACGCCCAGCTTGACCGGTTCGAACGCACCGCCGCGTTTGCGCAAGGTCGTCACGGCGGCGTGCGTTTCGGTCAGTGAGACCGCCGTGCGCGGCCAACTCGGCGCGGTCAGGAATTTCCAAAGGCCGGATAAAAGCGGAATGTTTGCCATAAACTTTGAATGCGGAATGCGGAATGCGGAATTGAAAAGCAGATAGCGAAACGACGGTGGGACAAGCTAAATTCCGCATTCCGCATTCCGCATTC
>JANOWX010000099.1:0-3095 GCA_031418175.1 Acidobacteriota bacterium
GCCGCCACGGTGGCTGGCTGGGCGGTCTTGCTGATGGCGAAATTCGCCAGCGCATTGACCGTGGTGGTGACCACGTTCGAGACGTTATTGGTCTGGATCGGATCCTGCGAACTGGAAGAGACGGTGGCGCTGTTATTGAGCACGCCGACCGCGTTCGCGGCTACCTTGCCGACGATGGTGATCGTCGCCGAATTGCTTCCCGTTTGCGGCGGGATGATCGGCGGCGGGTTGGCCGGCAGAGCGATCAGCGTCGCGATCGTGCAGGTGACGGTGTTGCCGGCATTCGTGCAGACGGTGGAAGCGTCGGTGCTCGACGCCGAAACGAAGCTCACGCCCGCAGGCAGCGCGTCGGTGATGACCACGTGCCGCGCGTTCGACGGCCCGAGGTTGGCAACCGTCACCGTGTAGGTGATGTTGTTGCCCGCAGTCACCGTAGCCGGCCCGGTCTTGCCAACCGCTGGAACGAGTCCGGGATTGATGACCGGGTTGATCGTCAGGTCGGAGACGGCGCGAACGATGTTCTGCGTCTCGTTCGAGGTGTTGTTGCCGCCGTTCGGGTCAGGCGTGGCGGGATTGGGTCCCGTGCCTTCCGAATGAATGGTCGCCTGGTTTTTGATGACCGCGGCGTCCGGGATGTTCTCCGGCACACGCACGGCGAACTTGATGGTGCCGCCAGCGCCTGCCACCAAAGTGCCGCCGCCTGCGGTCGGCGTACAATCAAGCTGATAGGTCGGCGTCGGAATGCCGGCAATGATTCCCACAGAACAAGTCAATGCCGTGCCGGTCTGCGTAATTGTGGGGACCGCGAAGTTGGGGATGAGCAACGTGCCCGCCGGAACCACGTCGCGGATATGGACGTTCGAGGCATCGCCCAAACCATTGTTGCGATAGCTCAGAGTGTAGAAAATCTCGCCCGTTCCCGTGACGACGGCTGTTGCGGGTGGCGGTAACACTACATCACCGGTCGTGCCGCCCGCCGTTACCGACGCGCCGAAGACACCGCCGGCCAGTGTATCGGACTGTTTGGTAATCGCCAGATCGGCGCTCGGACCGACCGGCGTCGTGACCGTCGAAGAGTTGTTCGCGCCGTTGGCGTCAACCACCGGATTGGCCGGCGTGCTGATGACCGCGACGGTCGCATTGTTGGTGATTTGCCCGCCCGGTTGGCCATTGTTGAAGTTGGCGTTGACCGTGACGGTGAATTTGATCGTCGCGCTGGCGCCCGCCGGCAGCGGCGCGGTTGAGGTGCAAGTCGCCGCCGAGACCGTACCGTTACAGCTAAAGCCCGGCGCGAGAATGGTCGTACCGGTCTTCAGCGTGGTTCCGGCAGGCACGAAGGTCGTATCGTTGACCACGTACTGCCCGACAGCCAGATCGCTCGGTCCAATGTTCTTGACCGTGATCGTGTAGTTGATGTCCTGACCGGCCAGCACCGCATCCGGCGAATCATCTTTGGTGATTTCCAGATCGGAGCAATGGCTGATCGTCGTCGTGGCGGTCGCCGGGTTCGTTCCGGTGATCACGCCCACGGCCGCGGCGAGCAACGCGGTGTTGGTCAGCGGACCGTTCGCCGTGCCAGGTGAAGTCCTGACCACCAGCGTGATGTTGTGGGTTCCCGTCGGCAGCGTTGCCGCCGTGCAAGTCACGTTATTGGTGTTTGCGTTGTAGTTGCAATTGCCGGTGAAGGCGCCTGCCCCTGTCACAGAAACAAAAGGCGTGAAGCCGGGCGGCGGACTCGCCGGTAAGGGCAGCGTATCCGTCACCACCACGTTGATTGCCGAACTGTTGCCTGAGTTGGTGACGGCGATGTTGTAGGCCAGATTGTCACCAGCGCAAGCCGTCGCGGGGGCGGTCTTGGTGATGCTCAGCGACGCATCGTTGACCAGATTGACCTGGACGCTGGCGCTGTTCGGCGCCACGTTCAGAGCGCCTGGGAACTCCTGCACGCTGGAGGTGACCTGCGCTGTATTGGTGCGCACACCACCCGCCTGATTCGCAGCCGCCTGCGCAACGATGGTGATGGTCGAGGTGGAGGTCAGCCCCAGATTCTGGTTGAAGCCCGGCAGCGTGCCGGTGCAGGTGACGGTGCCGTTGGTATTGTTTGCCGGCCCCGTGCAGGTCAGCCCAAAGCCCGGAACGGACGGGTTATTCACGACTGACACGTTCTGGAAAAGGATGCCCGCCGGCAGCGGATCGGTCACCAGGACGTTGCGCGCATCGGACGAGCCGTTGGGCGTGTTTTCATTGGTAACCGTCAGCGTGTAAGCGAAGGCCGCGCCGCCATTGGTCGGAGTCGGATTCGAGGTGACCTTGGTGATGCCCAGATCAACGCGGGTGTAGATGACGTTCTGCGCCGGCAGCGAGGTGTTGTTGCCGGCGTTGATATCAACCGCGCCATTGGTGGTGATGCGCGCCTGGTTGCTGACGATGTTGCCCGCAACCGCGTCCGGGTCAATGCGCAAACGATAAGCGATGCGCCCGCGGAAGCCCGCCGGCAGCACGCCCGGCCCGAAGACTCCATTGATCGCCGTGTTGTCAGCCGGCGTGCAGGTGAAGGTCAGCCCCATGCCGAAGCCGATGCAATTGAACCGGAATTGCGTCGCCGAGCCGCCGCCATTGATCGAGATGCTGGTCACGCCCGGAAAAGCGGGAATGATCGGCCCCCCCCCAGCGGGTGGGCCGGGAACCAATCCGGCCACGCCGTTCGGCAGCGGCGGCGCATTGGTCAATTGCCCCGGCCCGGCCGGAACGGTGTCTTCAATCGTGGTGTTGACGGCGTTGTTGCCGCTCAGGTTCGAGATATTCAGGACGTAGCTGATGTTGCCGCGCCCTTCGTTGCCGACATCGCCCAAGCTGGTCAAGGTGACGGTATTGCCGCCCGCCAGCACGCCGTTCTGCGGCGCGTCCTGGAGCGGTTGCGCAGTCTGGCTGAACTTCGAGATCGCCAGGTCCACCGCCAGGCTGACAAAGTGATTCGTCGTGTTGGAATTCTGAATCACATTCTGCGGCCCAATCGCGTCATCCTGAAATTCGAAGGTGCCGGAATTGCTGATGATGGTGCCGGCGGGAGTGTTGTTGTTGACGGTCGCCGTGAC
>JANOWX010000100.1:0-2635 GCA_031418175.1 Acidobacteriota bacterium
CATCAATCTGTTCGTTATCGCTGCCAGTTGGATAACCGAGCGAGACAACGCATTGACGTAACCGGGCGTTGGCGTGTTGACGTTCTTCTTCAGTAACCTGCGAGGCAGGCCTGGAGAAGTTTTCGAGGATCAAACCGTCAATAGTTTTTCCTGCGATGCTGGCCGCCTTCACAAGCGTTTGATATGCGGTCTCTGAAAGTTCAATCGTTTGATTCATAGCTTTATCTCCGCTGGTTCAACTTCAGACCGGCCCCGATCACGGTTGATCATTGCTAAAAGATCATCCAGATATGGATCATCTTTCAAAGCCCCGGCTTGTTGTAACAAGATATTCCGGCTGTCTTGCGCGCGCAGCCAGTCATCAATGGCGCTCTTCAGAAAGCGCCAAGTATCTTCAATCCGGCGTCCCGGGATATGCCCTTGACTGGCCTCGCGTTCGATGGTTTCCAAAGGCAATTTAAGGTAGCTGGCGGTTTCTTCCAAGGTCAGAACCTCAGAAACGGTCATCATAGAAAACAACTCCTTTCAAAACGATAGGCGCGACTGTAGTAACTGCAGCCGCGCCTATCAACCATCCAAGAGTAGTGGTCGTTAGTCCTCTTCTTCCTTCCGCACACGCCCTTCCGCCACCGCCTGCTGCACAATCTTCTGCAACAGATGCGCGGGCACTTCGTCGTAGTGCGAGAACTCCATGTGGTAAGACCCGCGCGCGCTGGTGATCGAATTCAGCGTTTGCGGGTAGGTCAGCATCTCGGACATCGGCACTTGCGCCTTGATGACCTGGTTGTTGCCCTTGGCGTCCATGCCCTGGATGCGGCCCCGGCGCGAGTTCAGATCGCCCATCAGGTCGCCCGCGAATTCCTGCGGCGCGACGACTTCGACGTGCATGATCGGTTCCAGCAAGGTGGGCTGCGCCTTCTCGATCATCAGCTTGAACGCCTTGCGACCAGCCATCTGAAAGGAGTGATCATCGGAATCCACCTGGTGGAAACTGCCGTCAATCAATTGCACCTTGAAATCCACCAGCGGGTAGCCGGCCAGCGCGCCGCGCACGGCGGAATCCTTGATGCCCTTTTCGACGGCGGGCCGCCATTGTTGCGGGATCGCGCCCCCGAAGATTTTATCCTCGAACTGGAAGCCTTCGCCGCGCGGCAACGGCTCGAAGATGCATTTGCAATCGCCGAACTGACCGCGCCCGCCGGTCTGTTTCTTGTGGCGGCCTTGCACCTCTACGCGGGCTTTGATGGTTTCGCGGTAGGGGACTTTGGGCTGATGCAACGTGACCTCAACGTTGTAGCGGTTCTTCAATTTGGCGACGACGGTTTCGATGTGTTGCTGGCTGCTGCCACCGAGTTCGAATTCTTTGGTCTCGTCGTTGCGGTGGTAAAGCAGTTGCGGGTCTTCTTCCAGAATGCGGTGGATCGCGCCGGAAAGCTTGTCTTCGTCGGCGCGCGATTTGGGTTCGATGGCGAAGTTGATCGCGGGTTCGGGGTACTTGACCGGCTCGAAATAGATCGGCGCGGCCTTGTCGCAGAGCGTGTCGCCGGTAGTGGTGTCTTTCAACTTCAGCACAGCCACGATGTCGCCCGCGTGCGCCTCGGCGACCTTTTCGACGTTCCTGCCCTGGATGACGTGCAGCGGGCCGAGGCGTTCGGCCTGGCCAGTGCGCATGTTTTGCAGCGTGGCGTCGGACTTAATCACGCCGGAGAAGACTTTCATGATCGTGATCTTGCCGAAGTTTTCCGCCAGTGTGCGGAAGACGTAGCCCGCCGGGCCGGCGTTGTCGCTCTCTTCGCGCTCGACCTCTTCGGCACCAGGGTCGGGCGAGGTCAACGCTTTGACCGCGCCGAGATCGCTGGGATAGGGTGCGTAATCCACCAGCATATCCAGCATCGTCGTGATGCCCACCATCGTCGTTGCCGAGGCGGCGAAGACCGGCATCAGCACGCCGGAGAGGATCGCTTTCTTGATGCCGCCGATGAATTCATCGTCGGGCAACGTGCCGGCTTCAAAGAAATGCTCCATCAACGTGTCGTCCGATTCGGCGACGGCTTCGATCAAACGCTCGTGCGTCTCGTTGATGTAACCCTGCCCCTCGTCGGGCAAGGGGACTTCCTTGGCCTTGCCGTTGGCGTCGAACTCATACGCCTTCATTCGTATGACATCCACCACGCCGCGAAAATTCTTTTCAGACCCGATCGGCAGCGTGAAGGGCACGCAATGAACGCTGAAGGCCTCGCGCAATTGATTGAGCACGACGCCGTAATCGGCGCGCTCCTTGTCCAGCTTGTTGATCGCAAAGAAGCGCGGGCGGGCGCGTTTCAGATCGTTGCAATAATCCCAAGCCTTCTCGGTTTGAACGCCGGGGCCGGTCACGCCGTCCACCACGAACATCGAGGCTTCAGTCACACGTAACGCCGGTTTGGCGTGCGCGATAAAGGATGCGTAGCCGGGCGTGTCAACCAAATTGAGTTTGGTATTTTTGTATTCGGCGTAAGCGGTGCTTAGATTGAGGCTGAGCTTGCGGCTGATTTCTTCGTCATCGAAATCGGTCGGCGCGGTACCGTCGTCCACACGGCCCAAACGGCTGCCTACCCCGGCGGCAAATAGCATCGCGGCGACGAGGGAGGTCTTC
>JANOWX010000101.1:0-6244 GCA_031418175.1 Acidobacteriota bacterium
CATCCCGACCCGTGGCAGATACAATTTTGTTTTGGTTGTTAATGCTTCCACGAAATTATCGTTTGGACATAGCAGGGTTGGTGGTTAGAATGCCCCCTTCGATTTTCGTCCAAGAAGTTTGAAACAAGGCCGTAAGCGAAGTCGTATACGCGCACGGCTCAGAAAGTTGACGCAATCTCGAATACGACCAAAGAACAAAGAAACAGAACCAAAGACTTCTGAATGGCTTCATCGCAATGAGGCCCGGAGAAGGAGAGAAGAACGCAATGCCGATGTCCAGAAATAAGAAGATAGGGATCACCTCTGTCGTGATCCTGGTGTTAGCGGGCATTATCGGAGCCAGCGTCTGGGCGCGCCGCACCGATGCTCCCGAAGTGCAAGTCGCCAAAGTCGAACGCCGCAACGCGCTCGAATCCAAAGTCACCGCCAATGGGGAAGTCCGCCCCGTCCACCTAATCAACCTAACCTCTGAAGTGCCCGGCCGCGTCACCGACATCTATGTCAAAGAAGGCGATGTGGTCAACAAGGGCAAACCGTTGCTGCGCGTTGATCCGACGCAGCAATCTTCGGCGACCACTTTGCAGGAAGCCGCTTTGCGCGCTTCGCAGGCGGATGTGCAGAACCAGACCGTGGCCGTTTCGGCGGCGGAAAACACCATCAACAACGTGCGCGCAGCCTTGAGCGTGGCGCAGGCGGATTTGGAACGCGCCAAAATTGACCGCGCCAACGCCGAGATCGAATTGAAGCGGAATGCCGATTTGGTCGAGGCGGGCATCAATTCGCGTTCGGTCTATGACACGGCCAAGGCGCGTTTCGATGCGTCGGCGGCCTCGGTCAGTTCGGCTGAATCGCGCGTCAAACAGGCTGAAGTCCAGATCAAGGATGCCGAGATTCGCGTCGGTCAAGCGCGCGCCAGCCTCGCCGCTGCGCAAGCCCGCGCTGCGCAATCGCAGGCGCAACTGCGCAGCCAATCCGATCTGTTGGCCAAGACGACGCAGTATTCGCCCATCAACGGCGTCATCGCCAACCTGCCGATTCAGGTCGGCACGTTTGCGACGGCCAGCTTTTCATCCACGCCGCTGATGATCATCGCGGACATGTCGCTGATTAACGTCGAAGTCCGTGTGGATGAGACCGACATCAAAAACGTGCTGGTCGGCCAGAAGGTCAAGGTCAAAGTGGACGCCCTGGGCGAACGCGAGATCGAAGGCGAAGTCGTCGAGAAGGCCGCTTCGGCCATCACGCGCACCGGCCAGAACATCGTGCAAACGCAAACCAGCGGCAACCAGGAAGCCAAAGATTTCAAGGTCGTCATCCGCTTGATCAACATGAATGACGAGATTCGCACCGCGCTACGGCCAGGTATGTCGGCGACCGCCACGGTCACGACCGACCGCCGCGAGAGCGTCGTCGCCATCCCCTTGCAAGCCTTGGTCGAACGCGAACAGCCCGAAGAGAAGGGCGCGCCTTCGCCCAAGCCCGGCGAAAAGAAAGAGCGCAAGGCGCAAAAGGGCGTCTTCACGTTGGAAGGCAACAAGGCCAAGTTCGTGCCCGTCGAAACCGGCATCACCGGCGAGAACGACATCGAAATCAAGAGCGGCTTGAAAGAAGGCGTCGAACTCATCATCGGGCCTTACCGCCAATTGCGCACGCTCAAGGACGACACCGTCATCAAACGCGAAGACAAGAATAAGAAGAAGGACGAGAAGGCAGAAAGCAAGTAAGCAGGACGCAGTAGGCAGTAGGCAGTAGGCAGTAGACAGGGCACAGCGATTGTGACTGCCAACTGCCAACTGCCAACGAGGTACAACATGGTTGCTGCAATGATGGAATTAGAGGTCAAGCCGAAAATGCAACGCGAGCGGATAAGCGAAGACGCGCGGCCCACGATGATCCGCACGACGAATCTGTGGAAGACTTACGTGATGGGCGACGAAGAGATTCACGCGCTGAGTGGGATCACCTTCGAGATCAAGCAGGGCGAATACGTCGCCATCATCGGCCCCTCAGGTTCGGGCAAATCCACGCTGATGAATATGATCGGTTGTCTTGATACGCCGTCCAAAGGCGAGTACTGGCTGAACGGCAAGCTCGTTTCCGCGATGGATGACGACGAACTGGCCTACATCCGCAACAAAGAGATCGGCTTCGTTTTCCAGACCTTCAACCTGTTGCCGCGCGCGACGGCCTTGCACAACGTCGAATTGCCGTTGATCTACAACGGCACACCTTCCGGCGAGCGCCTCGAAAAAGCGAAGAAGGCCTTGGAATCGGTCGAATTGGGGTCACGTATGAACCACAAACCGAACGAGCTTTCGGGCGGTCAACGGCAACGCGTGGCCATCGCGCGCGCGCTGGTCAACAACCCTTCGATCATTCTGGCCGACGAACCGACCGGGAACCTCGATTCCAAAACCTCGGTCGAAATCATGGGTCTGCTCGAACGGCTGCACGAACGCGGCAACACGATCATCGTGGTCACGCACGAGCCCGACATCGCCTCGCACGCGCATCGCGTGCTGACGATTTTGGACGGACAGATTTTCAAGGACGAACGGCTCAAGTAAGGGATTGATGGGAGTGTGAAGCAAAGCCGCGCGTGGCCGGAAAGGCTGCGCGCGGCTTTGCTGTTTTGTTGGCTGGGTTTGTGCGCTGATGAATTCCTGAGACCTGTCAATACACTTGCAAATCCGGCTTGGTCTGCACGTCCAGCGGCGGCGCTGCCATGAATGCTTCAGCCTTGGATTTCCGCCGCAAGCGCCGCTCCTTGCGCAACAACAGCGGCAGCGTCTTTTGCGCCCGCCACATTTGCCGCAACAGCGCGTGCGGATTGAGCAAATGCGTGGTGGGCAGTTTGGCCCCCGCCTCTTTCATCACCAGTCCGATGGGCAATTCCATCTGCTCCTGCAATTGAACGGTTTGGGCGATGACCTCAGCCGCCCGCGTGACCAGCGGGCCGAAGCCGTAACGCGGTTGCGCGGTGCCGACGATGTAAAGGTGTTTGTAGCCGGGCAGGCACACGCCGCCATAAAGCAAGGCATTGCCGCCTTGCACCGGCACCAGCCCCGGCGGCAGAAAAGGGAAGCTCACGTTGAATCCGGTCGCGCAAACGACGGTGTCGAACTCGGCCACGCTGCCATCCACAAAATGCACTTGCTTGTCTGCAAAACGCGCGACATCCGGCTTCGGCGTGATGCGTCCGTGTTTGAGGTAATGCAGCAGCTCGCTGTTGATGGTCGGGTGGTGTTCAAAGATACGGTGATCCGGCGTGGGCAGGCCGTACTGTTCGTACTTGCCGAAACTCACGCGCAACAACGCGCGCAGCAGCACACGTTGCAGCGGCACCGGCAGCCAAGGGGAAAGCACTTCGACCAGCGGCCTGCCGAAAAATGTTTTGGGCAGAAACCAATAGCCGCGCCGCAAACTCAAATGACAACTGGCGCCCACACGCGCCGCTTCTGAGGCGATGTCGCAGGCCGAATTGCCGCCGCCGACGACCAGCACGCGCTGGCCCGCCAACTGCTCGGGCGTTTTGTAATCTTTGGAGTGAAAGTACGCGCCGCTGAATTGGCCCGGATAGCTCGGCCAGCGCCGATCCCAATGATGGCCGTTGCAAACGAGCAAGCCTTTGTAAACGCGGCGCTCGCCGTTGGCCAATGCGAGTTCCCACTGTTGTGTTTGCGGCTGGCTGGTGGTCGGGCGCGCCAGCACGACTTTGGTGTTGAACTGAATGTTGGGGCGCAACTCGAAATGCTCGGCGTAAGCGCGCAAGTATTCGACCATCTGCTGGCGGCTGGGGAAGTCGGGGTAATCCGCCGGCATCGGGAAGTCACTGTATTCGGTCGTGCGTTTCGACGAGATGATGTGCGCCGTCGCGTAAACGCCGTGCCGCCAGTTGCCGCCCACGTCCGCATCGGCTTCGAGTTGGTCGTAGGGGAGGCCGTGCTGCTTTAAGGCTTTGGCAATGCACAGGCCGACGGGGCCGGCGCCGATGACGGCGAAACGGTTGGAATAGTCGTTCATAAAAAAGCTCCTGTTTGCGCTGGCAATCTACCAGAGACTGGCGCGGCTGTACCACGGCTGCTAACATCGCCGCGAAAGGAAAAGACGATATGCCAACCTTGCAAGTCAAACCGGAGCCGCGCGCCAAAGCGCCCAAGCGCGCGCTCGCCCGCAGACCGCGCGCCAAAGCGCCGCGCGTCAAACTTGAACCGCCAGCCCAGACGCTCAAGCGCGTGGTGGATGCCATCCTCGCCTACGAGCTTACCCTGGATGAAATTCACCTGGCGGTGTTGCGCGCCCAAGCGGAAAAGCTGATCCAGCCCGTGCGCGAGGTCATCGCCGGACGCACCTTCGATTACCTGCGCCTGGGCGAACACGTGATTGCGATGCATCAGCTTTGCGGCGGCTTGCCGGTGGTCAAATACAAAGACGAGACCGGCGCGACGGTGTTGACGCGCATCAATGCGGGTGTCGTGCAGGGCTATTTGAAAAAAGGCTGGTCGGCTGACGCGGTCGCCGCCGATTTTCGTATCCCGGTCGAAGCCGTGCGGGAAGTCGGTCAGTTAGCCAGCCTGTTTGATTATGATCGGAGCTATGCGTGATTGTGCTGGACGACCAGATCAGCAATCACTTTGTCGCCGGGCCGATTTCTGCCTGGTATCCGGGTGCGGTCATCAGCATCCGCGACCGGCGTCCACACGGCCAGATTCTCGACTCTGAAATTCCCAAGCTGTTGCACGAATTGCGCCAACCCACCTTCGTCACCATCAACTATCACGACTTTTTCAAGCGGCAATTTTCGCATCGCGCCTATTGCGTCGTGTGTTTCAAGCTGGAGCAGGATGATCAGGACCGCGTGCCCGAACTATTGCGCGCCATCCTGCGGTTGCCCGCGTATCGCACCAAAGCCGGGCGCATGGGCAAAGTGATTTCGTGGTCGGATGGCCGGATTACCCAACTTGCCGGTTGACTCCGCCGCCCGCACGCGCGAAGCTACGCGCACCAAAAAATCCTGCGCCAAGACAGGAAGCCTGCTTTGCTGGGATGTGATTTCAACCTGAACTGCCGCGCGGATTGCACACGCGGTAGTGGCCACACGGCCTTCACATCCAACCCCTTCAAGGAGTCTCCAATGAAGCATCTCAACATCACGCGACACCTCTTTGCCAGCGCCCTGCTCGCGCTGTTGCTCGCGCCCTTTGCTTATGCGCAATTCGACACGGCCACCGTGCTCGGCACGATTAACGACGCCAGCGGCGCGGTTGTGCCACGCGCCACCGTCACGCTCAAAAACAGCGCCACCGGCATCACCCAAACCGCGCAGACCGGCGAGGACGGCAACTATCAATTCAACAACGTCAAGATCGGCGTTTATCAAATCAGCGCCGAGGCGCAGGGCTTTTCCAAGGCCGTGGCCGAAAACATCCAGGTCGTCGTCGGCGCGCGGCAGCGCGTGGATTTGGCCTTGAAGGCCGGCTCGGTCAACGAGACGGTGACGGTCACCAGCAGCGCGCAACTGCTCGAAACCGAATCGAGCGACCGCGGCCAGATCATCAACCGCGAACAGATCGTCAACCTGCCGCTCAATGGCCGCAATTACGCCGACCTGGCGTTGCTCTCGCCGGGCGTGCGGCGTTCGACGCTGGCGACGTTGGATAACGGCGCGCGCGACGCTTCATTCAACGTCAACGGGCTGCGCAGCTCCTTCAACAACTTCATCATTGACGGCGTGGACAACAACGCTTACGGCACCAGCAATCAGGGCTTCTCGAATCAAGTCGTGCAAGCCTCGCCCGACGCGGTGCAGGAGTTCAAAGTCCAGACCAACAACTTCAGCGCCGAATATGGGCGCGCGGGTGGCGCGGTCATCAACGCGGCGATTCGCAGCGGCACCAATCAATTTCACGGCACGGCCTACGAATTCATCCGCAACACCTCGCTCAACGCGACGGGCTTTTTCAAACCGACGCGCGGTCTGAAGCCGATCCTGATCCAAAATCAATTCGGCGCGACCTTTGGCGGGCCGATCATCAAGGACAAGACCTTTTTCTTTGTGGATTACGAAGGCTACCGGCGGCTCAGCAATTCGCTGGTGTTTGGCACCGTGCCGACGGCGGCGCAACGCAGCGGGCAATTGGGCGCGCCGGTGCGCAATCCTTTCACGAACGTTGTTTATGCCGATGGCGTCATCCCGGCCAACCTGATTACGCCCTTTGCCAAAAGCGTGATGGCCGCGCTGGCC
>JANOWX010000102.1:0-3267 GCA_031418175.1 Acidobacteriota bacterium
GCGCCTACGGCGCGCCCGGACAAGCTAAAGCTTGAACTCTAAACGCCTGCACTTGACGCGCTCAGGTAGGCTGAGTGTACCAATCTTGCTTGTTTCGATTTAGCCAGCAAAATTAGGGCAAAATCAACTGAATAAATCGCCCGCGCATCGGATACGTGTGGGTGAAGAGAGAAACCGATGGATGACCCGCTTGTGATTGCTCGCTGCCGCGCCGGTGACTGGGAGGCGTTCCGCCACCTGGTCGAACGCTATCAGGCGCAGGCCATCGGTCACGCGCTGGCGCTTCTCGGTAACCGTGAAGACGCGCTCGATGCCGTGCAGGAAGCTTTTCTGGCTGCTTACCGGGCGTTGGATCGCTTTGATTTGGAACGACGGTTTTATCCATGGTTTTACACGATCCTGCGCCACTGCTGCTTCAAGCTGGCGGGTCGGGAACGCAAGCGCGAGACGGCGAGTTTGGAAGAGACGGAGATTCTCGCCACGACTTCCGGTTTGCCGCCGGAAGAATTGCTCGCGCTCGAACAGGCGCTGCGCGCGCTCTCGGCGCAAGAGCGGGAGATCATTTACGTTGCGGCATCTGGACGGACTCTCTTACGAAGAACTGGCGGAAAGGCTGGAATTGATATGCGCAGCAAAACTCGTTTGTTTGTCATTTTATGGTTGGCGGGGATGGCGGGCGTCGGCTCGTTCCTGCTGGTTGACCTGGCGGCGTTAATCGCTCATCTCCCCTTACCGGCGGGAACCGCGCCGCTTCAAATGACCCCGGCCATGAAGTTGCTGAGCCTGCTACAACCGGCGGTGCTGCTCACGCTCGCGGTCTTCATTGGTGTGATGCTGGCTGCCAAAGTCGGCTTGTCATCGCCGCTGGCTGAAGCGGCGGCTTCCGGCGGAAAGATGCTGGCCGCCCTTAAACCGCAAATCGTTCCGGGACTCCTTGGCGGTCTGTCAGGCAGTGTGGCAATTGTCTTCATCGGCTGGCTGACGAAGCCGTTTTTGCCGCCTGAAGTCGTGACGCGCAGCGCGGCTTTCGCCAAGTTCTTTCCGCTGCCGACGCGCCTGTTCTATGGCGGCCTCACTGAAGAATTGTTGCTGCGGTGGGGACTGATGACTTTGCTGGTCTGGGCGCTGTGGCGACTATTGCAAAAGGGACAGGGCCAGCCGAAGCCCGCGTATGTGCTCAGCGCGATTCTGCTTTCGTCACTGGTTTTCGGCCTCGGCCATCTGCCCATGGCGTTTTTGCTCTTCCCGCAAGCGACGACGGCCCTGATCTGTTATGTCATCGTGGCGAATTCGTTTTTCGGTTTGCTTGCCGGTTACCTGTATTGGCGCAAGGGGCTTGAGTCGGCGATGATCGCGCACATGCTCGCGCACGTCGTGATGTTCACGGCAAGTTATCTCGACAGCGCCACGCCTTAACCTCAAATGGCTTCATCATCATCATCATCATGAAAATTGCGCCTCCGGTAAACAGGATAAAGAAAATTAGCGCACTCAGGTAATCAGGTAACTGATGTTACGCACTAAGAAAGTTTGATTGCCAGTTGACAGCTCTTTGCGCCGGAGGCGCCTGGGAAATTAGCCGGTGGTGGAGGCGAAGACGCAACCACCGGAATTAGGCCAGCGCGTAGCCGCGCCCCGGCAGGGGCGCAGGACTGAGACTGCGTACGTTAACCAGGCCGGCAACTCATTTGAACCGACTGGCGGGGCGTGGCTGACGAAAATAGTCGCGTTGAGTCTCAGTCCGGCGCCCCTGCCGGGGCGCGGGTGTCTCACCCGCCGGTTCCGGTGGTTGCGGCTTCGCCTCCACCACCGGCTAATTTCCGCCGTGCCTCCGGCACACAGCAGGGTGTCAACCATTCTTGCAATCCTTCGTCTGCGTAACATCAGCAGGTAAGGCAAAAATTCAGCCGGAGGCGCTCAGCAACGGATTGAGGTGTTCGCGGTAACGCCGGCTGGAAGTCAGTTCCGTGCCGTCGTGCAACACGATCAGGTATTCGCCTTTGAAGAGCGGTTGCATTTCGCGGCTGCGTTCGGCCTTGACAATCACGGAGCGGCGAATACGAAAGAACTTGTCAGCGGGCAGACGCGCCGCCATTTCTGCCATCGTTTCGCGCAACAGATGTTCTTTTCCACCGACGTGTAACGTGACGTAATTGCCGGCGCTTCCTGCCCGGTCACTACGACAAAGGTTAATCACAGCGCAGCGCAATCAGCGGATCAACCCGCGCCGCCCGCCGCGCCGGAAAGTAACACGCCGCCAACGCCGCCAGCGCAAACAATGCCGCGCTCAACACAAACGTCAACGGATCGGTCGCGCTCACGTCATAGAGAGAAACCAGGTTCTTCAACAAACGGGTCAAGGCCAGCGGTTGCAGCACGCCGCTGTTGACGACGCTGAAAATCGCTGTGTTCGCGCCGATGCCCAGCGCCAGCGTCAACACGGCAATCAAGGTGAAGCCGGGCTTTTTGATCAGTATGCGCGCGCCGTAGCGCAGGTCTTGCCAGAGTGTTTGCATGAATGCCCTTATTTCGTTCGCCAATGCCGCGCGGTACGGTTTATCATTGGCGCGTTTTCAAACTGGAGTCAGCGTTATGCCAACCATTCAAATCGAAACCGATGAGTTACTAAAAGCCGCGCTGCAATTGCCTCAGGTCGAATTGGAGCAATTCGTCAGACGCCTGTTTTCGCTCAAAGCCAGAGAGCGCACGTCCGTGCTGTCTGAGCGGGAGGCGGAGTTGCTCGAAAAAATCTATCAGACGCCGCCTGCCGCGAATCAACAACGGCTGAATGAACTGATCGAAAAGCGCCAGGCTTACACGCTCACGCCGGATGAATTGCGGGAGTTGATCGAACTTACCGATCAGGCCGAAGCCTGCGACGGCGCCCGCCTGGAACTCATCAGCGAACTCGCGCACTTACGCAACGTGCCGCTTGATCAATTGATTCGGCAATTAGGACTCAAGCGCGTTCCGCATGACTAAACGACGCATCCCGGCGAAATTGAAGCGGTTGGTCGCCGAACGCGCGTTCGGATGTTGCGAGTACTGTGTTTGCCCTGATTCTCATTCCACCCATCTTCATTCCAACGAACACCTCATCCCTGAAGCATTGGGCGGCGCGACCGCCGCCGCGAACCTCGCGCTGGCTTGCCAGGGTTGTAACAATAAAAAATACAATAAGACACACGCGGTTGATCCGATTAGCAAAGCATCCGTTCCGCTCTTTCATCCGCGTCAAGACAACTGGCACGAACATTTCGCCTGGGA
>JANOWX010000103.1:0-4618 GCA_031418175.1 Acidobacteriota bacterium
TTTTTTTTTGGTTTTTCTTTTGTGTGTTTGTTTGCGCGGGCCGCGGGGGGCCTGTCCCGGGGGCGTGTTCTTGGGGTGCGGCTGGGGGGGGGGTGGGGCGCCGGGGCGTCGCCTCCGCTCCCCCCCGCGCGCGGTACTGTCCCGCTGCGCGGCTTTTGCCTAACACCGCAGTGAAAACCGATCTAAAGCTATGGCTTAACATGTGACAGACGCGTGAGCCGCTGTTATGATTCCGGCGGTTCACAAAATCATCGAGTAAATTTTATAGTCCGATAAACGCGCAGCGCGGCGCCAACAGTGCGATAATCGCCGCTCATTTTGCAATCATCAACGCAAGCTAAGCGCAATTCAGCGCAATCCATGGTTCTGCTGGTTTCTTCGGTTTGACAGAAAGAGCAGCGGGCGGGTTGTGCCTCACGGAATGGAGTAGGTTTGTAAATGTCTACCACGACGATTGAAGAGAGTCAGAGAACGATTCACCAGATCGAAGAGTTGGAAACCGTCACGATTCGTTTTTGCGGCGATTCGGGCGACGGCATGCAATTGACCGGCACGCAATTCACGGCGACGTCGGCCATTCTCGGCAACGATATTTCGACGCTGCCCGATTTCCCGGCGGAGATTCGCGCGCCGCAGGGCAGCCTGCCGGGCGTGTCGGGCTTTCAGTTGAATTTCAGCAGCCGCGACATCCGCACGCCGGGTGACGAACCGGATGTGCTGGTCGCCATGAATCCGGCGGCGCTCAAGACCAACCTGGCTGATCTGCTGCCCGGCGGCATACTGCTGGTCAACACCGACGAATTCACCGCCAGCAATTTCAAGAAGGCGAGCATCAAGTCGAACCCGCTCGAAGACGGCAGCCTGAGCGGCTATCGTCTCTTCAAACTGCCGATCACGCAGTTGACGCTGAAGTCGCTGGAAGAATCGAAGCTGCCTTTCAAACAGCGCGAGCGTTGCAAAAACTTTTACGCGCTGGGCCTGATGTATTGCCTCTATGACCGGCCCCTCGACGCCACGGTCAAATGGATTGATGAGAAGTTCGGCAACAAGCCCGAAATTGCCGAAGCCAATTTGATGGCGTTGAAGGCGGGGTTTAATTACGCCGACACGACCGAGATTTTTACGACGCATTACCGCGACAGCAAAGCCCAGAACAAGCCGGGCAAGTACCGCAACATCACCGGCAACGAAGCGACCGCGATCGGCTTCGTCACCGCCGCGCAATTGACCGGACGCCCGCTGTTTTACGGCAGCTACCCGATTACGCCGGCCTCGGATGTGTTGCACGAATTGTCGAAGCATAAAAATTTCGGCGTCAAAACCTTCCAGGCCGAAGACGAAATCGCGGCCATCGGCGCGGCCATCGGCGCGGCCTTCACCGGCCACATCGGTTTGACCGGCACCAGCGGCCCTGGCGTTTGTTTGAAATCCGAAGCGATTGGTTTGGCCGTGATGACCGAACTGCCGCTTGTGATTATTGACGTTCAACGCGGCGGCCCTTCGACCGGTTTGCCGACGAAGACCGAGCAGGCGGACTTGTTACAAGCCATGTTCGGGCGCAACAGCGAATCGCCGGTCGCCATCGTTGCCCCGTCAACACCGGGCGAATGTTTCTCGATGGCGGTCGAGGCGGTGCGGCTGGCGACGAAGTACATGTCGCCGGTGTTCTTCCTGTCCGATGGTTATTTGGCCAATGGTTCCGAACCGTGGTTGATTCCGAACATCGAAGACCTGCCCGAAATGAAAGTCATGTTCCGCACCGAGGTTGAAGGCTTCTTCCCGTATTCACGCGATGAAAAGACGCTCTCACGTCCCTGGGCCGTGCCGGGCACGCCGGGGTTGGAACACCGCATCGGCGGCATCGAGAAACAGCACATCACGGGCACCATCAATTACGAACCGGACAACCACGATTTCATGGTGCGGCTGCGCCAGGAAAAGATTGACCGCATGGCGCAGGACATCCCGGCGCTGGAAGTTTATGGCGACCCGCAAGGTAAAGTGCTCGTGCTCGGCTGGGGTTCGACTTATGGCGCGATCACCACGGCGGTCGAACAGTTGCGCGAAGGGGGCGCGAGCGTGTCATCAGCGCATTTGCGTTATCTGAATCCGTTCCCGGCGAATCTGGGCGCGGTGCTCAAGAGTTTCGAGACCGTCATCATCCCCGAAATGAACCTGGGGCAATTGGCCTTGCTCGTGCGCGCCAAGTTCCTGGTGGATGCGGTCAGCTTCACGAAGGTGAAAGGCAAACCGTTCAAGGTTTCGGAACTGGTCAAGAAGATCAAAGAACATCTTTAACTGTTGAGAGGTCGTATGGCAGTCCAAGGCACGGCAGTCGTTGAAGCCACGCGCGAGGCGCTCATTGCGGAGTTGTATCGCGTGAAAGGCAAGGCCGAAATTGTTAATGGAAAGGTGGTGCTTATGTCGCCAACCGGCGAAGACCCCGGCCGCGCGAGTGGCTCCGTCTACATCAGTTTGCGCCAGCACGAGAAACATGCGGCTGGCGGACGCGCCACGCCTGACAATGTGGCGTATACGGTGAAGCTGCCGAACCGGAGCGCGTTTAGCCCCGATGCGGCGTTTCACTGCAATGCGCCAGCCAAGATGAAGTTTGTTGACGGCGCGCCGCGCTTTGCTGTCGAGGTGCGCAGCGAAAACGATTACGGCAAGGCAGCGGAACGTGACATGGCCCAGAAGCGCGCCGACTACTTTGCGGCGGGCACACTGCTGGTTTGGGATGTGGACTTGCTGGCCGAAGACGTCATCAGGGCTTACTCCGCCGACGATTCCGAACACCCGCGCATTTTCAAACGCGGCGAAATTGCCGATGCGGAACCGGCGGTGCCGGGCTGGCGCATGCCGGTGGATGATTTGTTCTCATAAGACCAAGGGGTGACCGCAATTCATAGAAGGAAAGTACGATGAGCGAAAACGGAAAAACAAACGGCACGAACGGGCACGTCAAACTGACGCGCCAAGATTTCGTCACCAATCAGGAAGTCCGCTGGTGTCCGGGTTGCGGCGATTATTCGATCCTGGCCCAGGTGCAAAAGGTCATGCCGGAACTCGGCATTGAGCGCGAGAAGATCGTCTTCGTTTCGGGCATCGGTTGTTCGAGCCGCTTCCCGTATTACATGAACACCTACGGCTTCCATACGATTCACGGGCGCGCACCGGCCTTTGCCACGGGCGTCAAGACCGCGAATCCCGATTTGCAGGTCTGGGTCATCACCGGCGACGGCGACGCGCTCTCGATTGGCGGCAATCATTTCATCCACGCGCTGCGCCGCAACGTGGATTTGAAGATCATCCTGTTCAACAACCGCATCTACGGGTTGACCAAGGGGCAATACTCGCCGACTTCCGAACTGGGCAAGATCAACAAGTCAGCGCCGATGGGCACGATTGATTATCCGCTCAACCCGCTGAGCATCGGGCTGGCGGCTGAGGCGACCTTCATCGGGCGTTCGATGGACGTTGACCCGAAACACCTGGGGATGATGGTCGAGCGGCTGGCGAAGCACAAAGGTTCGGGCTTCCTTGAGGTTTATCAGAACTGCAACATCTTCAATGATGGCGCTTTCAAATCCTTCACCGAACGCGAGGTGCGCGACGACCGCCTGCTGTATCTCGAACACGGCAAGCCGCTGCTCTTCGGCAAAAACGAAGCGCAGGGCATCCGGCTCAACACCCAAACGATGGAAGCCGAAGTCGTCACCGTGGGCGAAAACGGCGTGACCGCAGACGACCTGCTGGTGCACGATGAAAACTCGGCGCGCAGCTATCTGGCCTATATTTTGGGACGCTTTCAGTATCCGGATTACCCGGTGCCGATGGGCGTCCTGCGCCAGGTCTTGCGCCCCACTTACGAAGAAATGCTGGCCGGTCAAATCGCAACGGCCATCGCCAAAAAAGGCCCCGGCGATTTGCACAAACTGCTGCACGCCGGCGAAACCTGGACGATCAATTAGTCAAGCTAGTCTAGGAAAGTCTGGGTAAGTCTTGTGAAGTCAAAAAACTTCCGAAGACTTTCCTAGACCTTCCTAGACTTCACCAGACTTTCCTAGACCATTCCTATGTCTTTTCTTTCTGAAATCATCAACACCGTCAAAGAGATCGCCTATGTGGCGAAATCAACCGCGCAGGGCATGAGCGTGACGCTCAGTCACATTCCCGGCAAAAAGGATACGGTCAGCTATCCCGACGAGCCGGTGCAAATCTTCCAACGCTTCCGGGGCGAGCACTACCTGGGCGTGGACGAGAACGGCAAGGAGCTCTGTGTCTCGTGCTTCCTCTGCGCGGCTGCTTGTCCAGCGGATGCCATCTATATCGAAGGCGCCGAAGACCCGCGTCCGTATGCAGAGCGCACCGGCCAGGATCATCGCTACGCCAAGATTTATCAGATTGATTATGGTCGCTGCATCCTGTGCGGCTTTTGCGTGGACGCCTGCCCGACCGATGCGATCCAGCACGGCCACAATTTCGAGTGGGCTGTTTATACGCCGGGCGAATTGACCAAGGACAAAGAGTATCTGCTCGCCAATCTCTGGCGCGAACCGGATGTGAAGCCGAACGAAAAACAAAAGGCCCGCGCGGTCCCGCTGGCGGGGCGGCGCGC
>JANOWX010000104.1:0-2767 GCA_031418175.1 Acidobacteriota bacterium
GGTCGCCTTTTGGAAGCTTTATCGCCTCATCAAAGCAGGCCGCTATCACATCGTCCATACCCATTCCTCGAAAGCCGGGGTGTTGGGACGGTGGGCCGCCAAGCTGGCGGGCACGCCGCTGATCGTGCACACCTTGCACAGCCTGGTCTTTCACGACTATCAGCCGTGGCTGGTCAATCGCGCGTGGTGGCTGGTGAAAAAAATTTGCGCGTCGATCACCGATTATTTCATCAGCGTCTCACGCATCATCAGCGAGAAAGCGATTACCGCAGGCATTGCGCCACCCGAAAAATTCCGCACGATTTATAGCGGCATGGAGTTGGATTGGTTTCTCAATTTCAAAGCCGATACACAAGCCGTCCGGCGCGAATTCGGCATCCCCGCCGATGCTCCCGTCGTGGGCAAAGTGGCGCGCCTCTTCCCGCTCAAAGGACACGCTGAGTTGATGGACGCCGCCCCCGCCATCGTGGCACGCCAGCCGAACGTGCGCTTCTTTTTGATCGGCGACGGCGTTCTGCTGGAGCCTTTGCAACAGCGTGCGCGCGCTTTGGGGATTCTCGACAACTTCGTGTTTGCGGGTTTGATTCCGCGCGAACGCATCCCTGAGATGATCGCCGTGATGGATGTGCTGGTGCACACCTCCTTGCGCGAAGGCCTGGCGCGTGTGTTGCCGCAAGCGTTGGCGCTGGGCAAACCCTGCGTCTCGTTCGATATTGACGGCGCACCGGAAGTCGTGATTTCTGGTCAGACGGGGTATCTGGTCAAGCCCAATGATGCCGCCGGCTTGGCTGAGGGGGTCTCAAAGCTGCTTGCCGACCCCGCGTTGCGCGCGCAGATGGGGGCGGCAGGCCGCAAGCTGGTTGATCCGGCCTTTCGCGCCGAAACGATGGTGCGCGAGATTGCCGAAGTGTATGAACAACTGCTGAAGGCCCACGCGGCCCGCCTGGAAGCCTTCAATGTGTTGCTTGAATTGTAGCAATAAGAAGCCTCACGGTTTGGCATAAGGCACCGCCCCCTTGAACAACCGTTTCGTAAGCCGCCCGGCTTTGGCCAGCGCGCGCCGCCACAACGGCGGCAATTCGGGCTGGCCTAAAAAAACATGCTGAAAGGTGTGATCGTCCGCCGCCAGATTGCGCACGATGTTTGGCGGGTGATGCAAGGGAAAGGGCATCTCTACCGCGGGCACATTCGCGTAAATGCTCTCAATATCAAACGTGTGCGTCGCCGCAGCGCCAAAGCCGATGTTGGAAACCAGATTGACGCGCGGCGTGGCGGCCAGTCCGTCGCAAGCCATCAGCTCAAACGTTAACTGATAATCCCAGGCATTCGTTGCGCCGCGCAGGCTATCGTCAAAGATGCGTTCCCAATACGCTCTGAACTGGTGATGCCGCGAACGCCTGGAGAGAAAATCAGTCTCGCGCAGTTGCGCCCACTGCTTGACCTCTAAATCGTACTTGTCCCAAACGCGCCGCCACGCAGCCCAGCCCCAGGTGTGCGGGATGTGCGAAAAGTAGTAGCTGTCTTGGATGCGCTGTTGCATTTTCGGCAACAGGTACATATTGCCGCTGACGACCATCACGCGCGGTTCGTGGCGGTAACGTTCGAGCAATTCCTCGCAAAAGCTAAAGAAACTCGGATGCGGCAGGCAATCGTCTTCCAGAATGATCGCTTCCTCGCACTGTTCAAACACCCAATTCAACCCGGAGAACATGCGCGGTTTGCAACCCATGTTCGTTTCAGACAGATTGGTCAGCACCTCGCACTCCCAATCCACCTGATTGAGAATGGCGCGCGCGGCGGCGCATTGTTTGGCTTCTGCCGCAGTGCGCGGCCCATCGGCGATAACCAGCAAACGGCGCGGTTTGGCGCGCGCGATCTCAGCGAAGACGCGTTGCGTTTGTTGCGGGCGATTGAAGATGAACAGGGCGACGGGTGTGTGCAACATGGCGGGCATCGTAAAACACGGCCCGAATGTACGGCAAACTGTCAGTTTGCCGTGGCCTTGAGCAACTGAGGTTTCGGTGTTCCCAAACGCTTTGAAGTTGAAGCCTACGGCAAACTAACAGTTTGCCGTACACTTGCGTTCCCCGTCCGGCCCGCTTATTTTGCGCGGCGTAGCAAAACCTTTCTGATTGGAGAACAAGTCATGAAATCAATTCAACATTTATTGTATGTGTTGGCCCTCGCACTGCTCTGCGCCATGCCCGTGCTCGCACAAACGGATCCTAAGATGACTGCTGAAGAACGCACCAAACTCATTCAATGGCTCAACCAGTCGCAAGCCCAAACCAGCGCCGCCGTCGAAAAGCTGAGCGACGCCCAATGGAATTGGAAAGCCGCGCCCGAAAAATGGTCGGTCGGCGAATGCGTCGAGCACATCATGATGGCCGAGGGCACCTTGATGGCGCAGGCCGAAAAGGCGCTGGCCGCGCCGCAAAATCCCGACTGGGCCGAGAAGACCAAAGGCAAATCCGAATTCATCGAGAACGTCATGGTCAAACGATTAGGCAAGGCCCAGGCGCCCGAAGCCATCGTCCCCGGCGGCAAAATCCCGCGCGCCGAATTGATGAAGCGTTTGCGCGAGGCGCGCGCCAAGACGCTGAAATTCGCCGAGACGACGCAACTGCCGCTCAAGGCGCACACCTCCGAACATCCCTTTCCGGTGTTCGGCACACTCAACGCTTATCAGTGGGTGATTTACATCCCGCTGCACAACATCCGGCACAACCAGCAGATTGCCGAAGTCAAAGCGCAGCCCAACTTTCCG
>JANOWX010000105.1:0-18873 GCA_031418175.1 Acidobacteriota bacterium
CATCGTGCTGAGCGGCGCAGCCACATACGCCAACGCCCCACCAAAGGCTGACGCGTGATAATCAAAGGTCTCGCGGTACGTGCCGCGAATGAAGCGCGTCCCGCGCACACGATCCTGCAAGCCGCCGACCAGCCGGTTTTGCGCGCGGTCGTAGTATTGATCTTCATAACCCGGCGCTGCATCGGCTTGCAGTATCTCCACCAACGACGGATTGGTGGAAGACGGAAAGGTCGCAATCATCCGGGCCGGATTTTGGAAGTGTTTGAAGCGGCCTTCGGCGCGCAGGTCGGCGATGGTTTGGTAAGGGACGCCGTCGAGGACGAGGACGAGGCGGCGGGGCTTGGACGGATAACCGGACACAGTTCCGTTGTGCCAGCTATTGAGCGGCAACACGATACAACAACTGAGTAGGTAGACTGGCAACCAAGCGCGTTGCCATAAGGTTTTCAGCCTCATTGCTTCTTTGCTTTCGGCTCCATCTCATCAAATTCCCGGTTAAAGCGGCACTCGACACCAACCACATATGAACGGCCCTTGTTCATAAGGCGTGTTTTTTGCCGCACTGTATCGGTAAACTCAGTATAGGTGACTTCGACGTTGGCACTGCCCAATACTTCCATTGCGTTATCGTGTGGTTTGTCAGAAACAGCGATCCCGACATACACCGAATCGCTGGTCTTCGTTTTGGAAGAGAACATTGATTCGTCGGTATAGTACACACTGGCTGTCACAATCAGTTTCGTCCCAGCAAGAGGGTAATTTTTAGTAGTCAACCTTTCCTCCGCAATAACCGGAGCAAAGCGGCCAAGGATCGTCAAACCATTGACTGTCTTGCCAGCCAACAAAGCCTTGTTCGCTTCTTCGATATTGACGGCGGACGGCTGATTCCGCGTCTTCAGAATTTCGTCTTCATCCATCAAGTAGACGTGGCAGTAATCGGCTTTTGTTTGCCCAGTGGCCACGGCGGCTAGCAATAGCAGGAAAACCCAAATCGAAATTAACGGCCAGACTCTTTTCATAGCATTCCTCCAGATTGCGATAAGGCGCTGAATCGCGCCAACGCTTTTTCGCTCGCTCCATAAATCATTCCGGCCAGCGCCCCAATCAAGGCGCCTGGAATTGCCAGCAGCGCCAGGGCATTGTACGCGCCGCAGAGGTAGCTGGCCCGCTGCCAAAATTCCAACTCTCTCTCGGCATAAGGCACTTCGATCAATTCAAGCCAGGCGGCTCCAATCAGCCAGCCAACAAATCCGCCCAAAATGAATCCGCCGGTCATCCCCGCGAACGCCAAGCCAATTCTCTTCATAGCCAGCAACTCTCTCTTCCATTCAACCGCGGCGGCTAGTCGCCCAGCGAGTACGCCAGAATCACCAACACCAGCAACGTCACACCCACCGCAATCCCTACCGCAATTGCAATCGTCGCGCCGGTCGAAAGGTTTTTCCCTTTCGCTTGGGTGACGTTCGGATACGGCACTTCGTTGGAACTACCCGTCTTCGGGTCGGTGATGACGAATGAATCAGCGTTGGCTTGGCTGACATAACCAGACAGCTTGGTTTTGTCGCGCAACTTGACGGCGATGCGCGCCTCAGTGCCGATGCCGAGTTTGCCGATTTCGGTTTTGACTTTGGCCGCGTGGGCGGCGGCTTTTTCTTCTTTGCTTGTCGCCGCAGCCACTGGCGTGCTCGCCAGCATCAGCAACAATGAACATATCAGCGCGAACGAAATCTGTTTTTGGTAAAGGGGTTTGAACATGATGAATCTCCTTTCAGACACTGCAAAAAAATTCTTGCACCGCTGCTATCAACGCCGCGCTTAGCGATGCCGACAAGAGCGGTGCAAGCTTTTCAAAAATCCTCAACGGTTGCGCTGTGGCTTAGTGCAAGGCTGGTGCCAAGGCGCGCGGACTTACCGAAAAGAAGTGTTGCAGTAGGGCAAACTGTTAGTTTGCCCAGGCTTGTGGCGGGACGGTCAACGTGGCCCGAGATGTTTGCAAGCCGAGACAGGGCAAACTAACAGTTTGCCCACGCTGTGCCTGCCATTTCCGGCTGTCACTCGTCAGCGGAATCTTGCGCCTCGTCCGTGAGCACGAAGCGGCGGGTCAGGCCCAGGTCTTTCAATTTCTGCTGCAAACTCTGGCGGTGCATGCCGACGCGTTCGGCGGCGCGCGTGACATTGCCGCCGGTTTCATTCAACACACGCTCAATGTAGGCGCGCTCGAATTCTTTGCGCGCCTCGCGGAAGTCGGCGAGGTAAGGCACGGGCAAAAACTCTTCGGCGTCGGCTGTCATCGGACGTTGAAAGGCTTCAGCAGGTTTCGTTGATGGAATGGTCTGGTTGGCACTGAACAATTCGGGCGGCAAATCTTCGGCTTGCAAGGCCGCGCCATCGGCCAGCACGACGCTGCGTTCGATGGCGTTGCGCAACTCGCGCACATTGCCGGGCCAGTCATACGCCACCAACTGTTTCAACGCGGCGGCGCTCAGTTCAGTGCATTTCAACTGATACTTCGCGGCGTAGCTTATCAAAAAGTATTCGGCCAAGAGCGGGATGTCTTCGCGCCGTTCGCGCAAGGGCGGCAAATCCATTTGCACGACGCGCAAGCGGTAAAACAGATCGGCGCGGAATTTCTCAGCCGTGACCGCGGCTTGCAAATCGTGATTGGTCGCGCTGATCACGCGCACATCAATCGGGATCGCATGCGCGCTGCCCAGCCGTTCGACTTTGCGCTCTTCGAGCACGCGCAAGAGCTTGGCCTGTGTGTTCAAACTCATATCGCCGATTTCGTCGAGGAAGATCGTGCCGCCGTGCGCGAGTTCGAACTTGCCCTTGCGTTGCGCCGCCGCGCCGGTGAACGCGCCGCGCTCGTGGCCAAACAATTCCGATTCGATCAATTCCGAAGGCAAGGCCGCGCAGTTCATCGCAATGAATTCGCCTTTACGACGCTGCGCTGACTGCTCGTGAATGGCGCGCGCGACCAATTCTTTGCCCGTGCCCGATTCGCCGCGAATCAGCACGGTCACATCGGTGGCCGCGACTTTCTGGATCAAATCGTAAAGGCGGCGCATCGGATCGCTCGCGCCTTGCAATTCGCCGACGCCGCGCGCGGCCTGCAATTCAGCGCGTAACTGCTGGTTCTCGCGTTTGAGGCCCACGGCTTCGAGCGCGTTCTTGACGACCAGCCGCAGTTCATCAACTTCAAACGGCTTGGCCAGGTAATCGTAAGCGCCGGCTTTGATCGCTTCGACCGCCGTGCGCTCGTTGCCGTGCGCGGTCAGCATCACGACGGGCGGCGCGGCGTGGTCGGCGGCGAGTTCGCGCAGATATTCCAACCCGCTCATACCCGGCAGATTGATGTCGAGCAGCAACAGATCGGGACGCGCGGCAGCCAGTTGTTGGCGCGCGGCTTCGACGCTGCCGGCCTCGGCGATGTCGTAGCTTTTGAGCGCGCGGCGCATGCCGTAGCGGGCGGCTTCTTCGTCGTCAACGATGAGGATTTTGGGTTCGGTCATACCGGCTCAATTCCCAAAGCGCGCAATTGGGCAGCCAAGCGCTCAGCCTGAGCACGCGCTGCGGCAGCTTCCGTGTGCGCTGCGGCAGCCTCGGTGCGCGCTTCGGCAGCGCGCGCTTCGGCTTCGACGGCACGCGCCACGGTTTCAACCGGGCGCAGGAATTTTTTGCCGTCCGGCCCATAGACGCTGAGTTGGCCGTCTTCCACTTTGAGCGTCACGTTCAGGCGCGGGCTGCGCCACTCGTCCTCAAGCGGCAGCCAGCGAAAGAAGGGGCCTTCGCGTTGCCACACTTCCAACGTGCCGCTCTCCGGATCGAATTCGACATACTCCTCAACCCCGTACTGCGCGTAAAAGCGGCGCTTCTCGCGCATCTCGCCGATGGTGTTGCTGGGCGAGAGAATTTCAAACACGACCTGCGGCGCAATGTTGCCTTCTTGCCATTGCTTGTAGGAGCCGCGCTCGCCCTTCGGTCTGCCAAAAGCCACCATCACGTCCGGCGCTTTGTTGATGCCGCTCTGCCCCTGCACGGGGTACCAGAGCAGATCGCCCGCGACGAACACATTCGGGTCGTCCTGAAAGAGCGCATCCAGGCCGACCTGGATGGTGATGATGTATTGATACTGAATGGTGTTGTCAGCCATAGGCCTCCCATCCGAATCGGGGTAAACGATCTCGTCGGGATCAACAATCTCGACTGCGCTTGCGGTGCTAACCATAGGTTCTCTCCTTGCGGAAACTTTTTGTCGGGGCGCTACTTTAGCACAGACGGCGGCGCGGGAAACTCCAGCACGAAGCGTGTGCCGCGCCCGTTTTGAATTGGGCTCTGCACCTTGAGCGTGCCGCCCAACTCGCGCACCCGCCGCGCCACAATCGCCAAGCCCAGCCCCGTCCCGCGCTGTTTGGTGGTAAAAAACGGCTCGAAGATTTTCGCCTGCAACTCCGGCGGAACGCCCGGCCCATCATCACGCACGCTGAATTGCCAAGCGTCGGCGCGTGGTTGCGAACTTGCCAGCGTAATAACGCCGTCGCGTTGAATCGCCTGCGCGGCATTGAGCAACAGGTTGAGCAAAACCTCTTTGAGCGCGGCGCTCGTTTCGCCGCCAAGGCGCGGATCGGTTTGCAAATCCAGTTCGACGCGCACGCTGCGTTCGCTCAATTCGGTGCGCGTCAATGCCAGCACTTCGTCAACCGTCGCACGCAACGACGCGGGCGCGGCGGCCACGAGCGAAGGGCGCGAGAAGCTGAGCAGTTGCGAGACGCTGCGGTTCAAGCGGTCAACTTCGCCGGTGATCAAATCGAGATCGCGGCCGTATTCGCGGCTGACGGCCTCGTCTTCGCGCATCACCTGGGCAATGGATTTGATCGCGCTGAGCGGATTTTTGACCTCGTGCGCGACGGTCGCGGCCATTTGGCCGAGCGCCGCCAGCCGTGCGCTTTCAGACAGTTCCTGTTCCAGCTTGACCTTCTCTTCCAGCAACTGGCAGTTCTCGATGGCGGCGGCCAGGTGGCCCGAAAGCACCGTCAACACTTCGCGTTTCTCGGCGGTCAGGTCTTGTTCTTTGCCGCGCACGATTAACAAGCCGACCACGCGGCCTTCGCGCCAGAGCGCGTAACAGGCCACGGCGTTGAGCCGTTCGAGTTGCTGCGCCTCTTCGATCTGGGTTAGTTGGCGCTGTTCGGCCAAGCGGCAAATTTCCGCCGCGACATCTTGTGCCTGCGCAGCCGCGACGATTTGTACTTCTTTCAATTCCAGCGCCTCGCGCAAACGGTGTTCGGCAAACGCGATGAATTGCGCCAGCTTGCCCAGGCTGGTCGAAGCCGCGCCGACCTGTTCGACTAATTCGCGGTAGAGGCCGACTTCGCGGCGGAACAACTGGCGCAGATAGGTCTCGGTCACGCGCCGCAACGGTTCGGCCAACGCCAGCAAGACCAGAATCAACAGCGCCTCGACCACATCCGAACGCAAGCCGTAACGCTCCTGCATCACCAAACTAAACCGTCGAATGCCGTAGATGTAGGTCATCATCACCGCCGCCGCCAGCACGGCATAAAGCACGCTCTTGCGCAGCACCAATTCAAAATAGCGATAGCGGTAAATGTAATAGGCCACGATGGCCGTCGGCGCGATGGATGAGAGTTGCGCCAGCAAATCCAGATAGCGGCCCAACGCGCCCCAATGCCGCGCGCCGAGCACATAAGTCAGCGCGAACAACACCGCGCTCGCCAGCATCGTCGCGGCGAAGGTTTTGAAAAACTGTTTCTCGCGTTGCGCTTGCCACACATTCGACAGCCGCAAGTCAATCGCCGCGCATTCCAAAAAGATAAACACGAACCACACCATGAACGGCAGCAACAGCGCGCCCAGCTTATCAATCGGCGGCGCGTATGGTTCCTGCCACAAACGCGCAATCGCCCACGGCAAGACCGCGCACGGCACGTAACCAAGCCAGGCCAGCGGCTTCAGCAAGCGTTTCGGAGTTTTCGGATCGAACCAATCCAGCAGTTTGAAATGCGCGTGCGCCAAGAGCGGCGGCAAGAACGCCAGCGCGGTATACGCGGCGATATTGGCCGACTTGCGCCACCACCCGGCCATCTCGAAATCCAGCAACTCATAAATCGTGACCGCGAAATTGCCCAGATGCCACAACCCCAACACGAAGCCCAAACTGAGCAACACCCGTTGCGAACCGCGCAGCCCGTAGCGATTGAACAGCATCCGGCAGAGATACAGATGCAGGGCCGCGCCGGTGGCAAAGCCTACGAGCTTGATGATGTCGAGCGGCGCGAGGACGGATTGTGGATAGGGCGAGGGGATGAGCATAAGGCACTCACCCTGGGAGCGCCCGCATCCTTGCGGGCTGGTGGCATGAGACGGAAGAATGCTGAAAGATTATCCTTCGGCATCATTGCCTCTCACGCCACCAGCCCGCAGGGATGCGGGCGTACCCAGGTTAGATCGTCACCTGACAGCCGCACTGCAACATCAGCCGGTGCGGCGATTGATAATGACGCTCACCGCCCGGCACAAAATGGCGGATGGCTTTGGTGTAAGGATCGAAGACAAAGACTTCTTTGACGCCTTGGCCGAGATAAAACGGTGGCCCCAATTCCAGGTCTTTCTTTTCGTAGCCTCGGCTGATGATTTCGATCACGGCCTCAGGCACGGCGGTGACGGCCGTCTCGGTCTCGCTGGGTTCCTGGCAAAAGATGGCGATGTCCGTTCGTTTGTCCGAGCCATCCGGAAATTTGATATGCAAGTCGGAGTAATGCACGCAAGCGCAGGCCGGCCCCGACGGCGCAATCGTCATCGTCAAACTTTGCCGGATGCGATCAATGGCTTCTTGATGCCTCAGATTGGGCAGCGCTTCCCAAGTCGGAAGACCGCCGATGATTTCAATGCGCATGCCCGCATCATCAGCCCGTTGCGAAAATTCATTGAAGTCAATCATGGTTTCTCCTGTTGGCGGTCGCGCGCGCCGATGCTCAAGCAGTTTTCTGCCCACGCTTGCTGGTTGCTGTCGCGGCTGTCGCAACGCGCGGGCGCTTGGGCGCGGCTTTGGCGCGCGCGTTTGCTTCGTGCTTGCGCGCCAGTTGTTCCATCCATTTCTTAGTGCCGTAAATGCCGCGCACCAAGCCGCCGACGGTGAAGTCATTGTCCAGCTTCTCCCAATGCAATGAAGCCCCGCGCAATCCCAACTCGACGGCGGCAATGTCCGCCGGGTCGGCGTCGCGCAAGCCTTGCATCAACTGGCACGGCACGCTGTGCGTCGCGCCGTTTTTCAATTCGATGACCAGACGCTGCGTCGCGGGGTCGTAGTAGGCGTGGCTTGCCGTAATTTCAGTTTTCATTGCCTCTTCCCCACGCCGGGTGGCCTCGGCGAACTGGCGTTCGAACTCTGCTTCGCTCAACGTCCACTTACCTGCTTTAATCATTGCTTATATCTCCTCCCACGCTGCGATCAAATCAGCCTGGTGCTCATAGGCGAACTTGAGCGCCTTCCGCACATCTTGTTTGGACATTCCCTTGTTCTCACACATATATGGAGCGGTCTGCGCAGCGCCCAGATTGATGACGACTTCCTTGCCCGCCTTCTTGACGTGCGCGTGACGCGGCTCGTGATCGTCGTGGTAGATCATAAAGTCGAAGCCGTCTTTTCTGAGCACCGTTGGCATGCCCGAACTATCCTCCAACCGCTATGGGCTTCAAGCCGCTTGGGCAAGGCAACGAGAAAGCTGCTGCCGTAAGCGGGTTTGATAGTCCTCCGGCAGTTCGGTTAAGAGCGCCGCGCGCAGCAAGGTCAGTGCGCGCGCGCGTTGCCCCAAGCTTTCATAGCACGCCGCGGCGCTGACGCGCTGTGTGGCGGCTTCCTGTTCGCGTCCGGCGGCGTCCAGCAAGAAGGCGGCTTGTTCCGCGCAATGCGCCGCGCGCGCCAGTTCCGCCGTTGCTTCCTCCGCGCGTCCGTAATCGGCCAAAGCCTCAGCGTGCGACAGCAACCAGGATGCTTCTCCTAACACTTGCTCTAACTGCGATTCAGATTTTTGGCGTTTAGCGCGTGCCATCAACTACCTCCTGCCGGTGATAAGACCAGTGAATTATCTTTTGCGGCGCGGTGAAACAGCAAACCACCACATATCCGTCCCAACGCAATGGATTGCTCAACACCTGCGTGATCTTCTGGCGGTGACGCCGCGCCAATTCGCTCGGCGCGGCTGTCCCGCTGACTTCCAGCGCGCATTGCAAGCGCGGCAACCAATAATCGGCCCGGTCGCCTTCGCGGGTAACGCGCATTTGTCCGTTGCGCGCCAGACGAGCAAACAAAAGCGCAGCCAGCGCTACTGCGGCACGCTCAATGATGGCTTTGGGTTGCTCTGTCTGTTGCACACGCGCGGCTTTGTGCGCGGTGATCTCGCTCCACGAAACCGACAAGCAAAAGCTCGTTTGCCCGGCAAGCTCAGGCAAGTCAATCCCTGCGCAGTTGACCAGAAACTTGCCAGGCGGCGCGCCGTGTTTGCTCAGCAAGGCCACCGCCATCACGGCGCAATGCTCCAGATAAAGATTGGGATGCGCGGTGATGATTTCTTCGATTGAGCAATTCAGCGTGTGCATGCCGCTTCCTTTCGTGCGCGCCGATTATCGCCAACACGCGCTTGCGCGACAAATGGAGGCGGTGTCGTTTACCCTGCTGGCTGCGCCTTCGGCTGGTGTTTGCGCCACAGCCACTCGAACATCCATTCCCGCGCGAAGCGCTGCTCGGCGGTGTCCACGTCGTGCTGGCGCACGAGTTCGGCCAGCGCCTGCCCGTCGTCGGCGTCGAGCGGCTTGCCATCAAGCAGCTTGCGGCAGGCGGCCAGCGCTTCCCAAGGTTGCGGGGCAGCCATTGGCGCAATTCGGACATAAAGCTTGTCGTCTTCGTTAGCAAAGTTACGCAGCAGCTTCGCCGTTTCACTATGCCGCCTTTTATCCTCGGCACTGAGCAAACCGAACAACGTTTCGATCACCCGCTCATCGGCGCGCTCTAGTTGATGCAGCAGCCGCGCCGCTTCAAGGCGCAGCCCCGTTTCCTTAGCACTGAGCAAACCGAACAAGTTTTCAATAACGCGCTCATCTGCGTGCCCTAATAGCTGTAGTAAGCTGACCGCTTTACGGCGCAGCCCTGCAGACTTGGCGCTGAGCCACCTGAACAACGTTTCGGCCAATCGCTCTTCCGCGCATCCCAATAGCTGTAGTAGGCGGATCGCTTCAAGGCATAAACTCGTATCGCTGTCGCTAAGCAATCTATACAACGTTTCGATAACATGCTCATCCGCACACCCCAATTGCTGTAGCAGCCTCGCCGCTTGCAGACGCAGCCATGCATCTTTTGCGCTAAGTAATTCAAACAACGTTTCGATAACACGCTCATCCACGCAGTCTAATTGCTGAAGTAGCCTTGCTACTTCAAAGCGGCACCATGCAGACTTGCGGTCGCTGAGTAATGCAACCAACGTTTCGCCCAAGCGCTCATCCGCATATATCAATTGCTGCAGCAGTCTAGCCGCATCGCGACGCGTTTCTGTATCGCTGGCGCTGAGTGATTTTAAAAGCGTTTCGATTACACGTTCATCTACGCGCCCCAATAGTTTTAGTAGCCTTGCCGCTTCTATACGCAACCCTGCCGACTTGGCGTTGAGTAATTCAAACAACGTTTCGATAACACGCTCATCCACGCGCCCTGATTGCCGCAGTAAGCTCGCCGCTTGCAAACGCTCCCAGTTACTGTCTGCGTTAAGCGAGGCAAACAATGTTTCGATAACACGTTCATCCACGTGGCCTAGTTGCTGCAATAGCTTCGCTGCTTCAATTAGCCTCTCAGGCTTTGTGTTAAGCAACCTGACCGACATTTCGATCAATCGCTCATTAGCCTGCCCCGATTGCAGCAGTAACCTCGTTGCTTCGCGGCGCAGTTCCGCATTGTTGGCGTTGAGTAATTTTAAAAGCGTTTCGATCACACGCTCATCTACATGCCCCGATTGCAGCAGTCGGCTGGCCGCTTCAAAACGTAGCCATCTATCCTTTGCGCCGAGTAATCCTAAAAGCGTTTCGATCACACGCTCATCTACGTGCCCTGATTGTTGCAGTAGGCTCGCTGCTTCAAAACGTAGCCACACATCCTTTGCGCTAAGCCAACCGAACAATGTTTTGCTTATCCTGTCATCTAAGGTACCAGAAAAGAACTCAATGACAGCACTTTGAATATGGGCTTGGGGTCTTTGAAAAAATAACAAGGTAAATAATACTACTTGGCGAAAGTCTCCGGCGCGCGCCAGCCCCAGTGCCGCATGACATCTCAGTTCGAGCAACAGGCTGGCGAGGGCAGCAAAGCCTTCGTTGAATTGATTGGCGCGCTCGCCTTGCGTGAGCAATTGGCCGAGTTGTTGTTCCAACTGGGTAAGCTGTGCCTCAACGCAGGCATCGCTTTGATCGCCATCCTTGTCCTTTGACAACTCTTTGACCGCTTCAGCAAAGCCGAGCAATGCTGGGCCGATGACGGGGATTTGTTTGACTTGCTCTTCGCTCGCTTTGAGCAGGAAGGTGAGGACGGCGCGCAAGTAGCGTGCGTCGTTTTGCTGCTTGACGGCAGTAGCTGGTGTTGGCGGATCGTTGAGCGGAATCAGCGTGAGTGACATTGGGGGATGCTCCTGCTGAGAAGCCGAAGGGGCGAAGAGTGAAACAGGTAAGCCACCCGTTCGCCTCTTCACCCCTTCGCTCTTGCTGGTAAAGCGCAAGCACGTGTCAGTAGCCCGACCGTGAGGGAGGGCAGACTTGCGATGCAAGCCCTCCCTCACGGTCGGGCTACTGACATAGACCGTTAGCGAATTTCCGAGATCGCCGCGATATAACAGCCCCGCGCCGTCGCCGTCAGCGGATCGCTCGCCAGCCGCACGTCGGAAATCTGGACGGGGAAGCCGTCGCGTTTGAGCGCCGCTTCGAATTTTTGCAGGAAGCCGCGCGGTTTGGCGGTGCCGCCTGATAAAACAATCGGAATCGCGCGGTCGAGTTTGGGCAGTTGCCTGGAGTTCTCGAACTCTTCGCGCAGCTTTTCGACCAGGGTGTTGACGACCTCATCGTAGTAAATGTGCAAGGCGCTCGACAGCTTGTCCTTGGGCTGGCGCGAGAGGTCGAGGGATTCTTCCTTGGCGAGGCGCACGCGGGTGAGCGGTTCGTCCACCACGGCGGAGACGCTGCTGTCAATGTAATCGCCGCCCTTGGGAATGCTGAAGGTCAGCATGGGGACGGACAAGAACGAGACGCAGACGTTGCACATGCCGCCGCCGCAACTGATGCCGATGCCGGTGAAGTTTTCCGTTTGCAGTTCAGCAAAGACAATCGCCAGGCCTTCGTTGATCGCTTTAGCTTCGTAGCCGAGCGATTGCAGGAAGGTCTTGAGCACGGCTTCGTGATAGACGAGGTTGGCCTCGGTGCCTTCGCCTTTGCCGGGCACGCTGAAGCAGAGCAGTTCGTTCTTTTTGCCGCGCGGCACCATTGATTCGATGATGGCCTGGATGATCTGCTGGCCCATCGGTTCGGTGGCGTTGAGCACGCCGAGTTGCATGGGGCGGCGCGGCACGGCGTTGAAAAAGCTGGCGAACTTTTCGGAGTCGCTGCCGAAGACAAAAAGTTCTTTACCGTTGCGGTGATAGACCATCTTGTTCTGTTGCAAGATGGCTTCGGTCATTTTTGAAAAGGGCACGCCGACAAAGGCGTTGAGTTGGCTCTGCGCTTTGTGGCCGTTGGGGCCGCCAGCCAGCACGATGCGGCTGGTGCCGATGTCGAGACCGAGCGCGCCGGCCTCGCCGCCGGTTTCGGGTGTCGCGGGATTCTTCTCTTCCATTATTCCTCCGTTTTTATCTGGTGTTTTTGGCATTAAAAAGAAAGCCTTTCTTACTTGCTTTCCCGCAAAATTGCAACACTACGGCGGGGCTTGTACGGAACAAGCCGCAATTGCGTGCGGGTCTCTTCAAGTAACAGTTTGGTCGTTGATGAGGGGGAATGAAATGCTGGACGAACTATTCATCTAGGAGTTTCGGCTGCCTCGGACTGCAAGGTCAGCTTGGCGTTCTGGGGGGCGGATGAAGTTTGCAGCGCTTTTTGCCGCGCGTACTGATCGCGGTAACGGTCGCGTAATTTGAGGCGCAACGCCTCGACGCCGATGCGCTGTTTTTCGGCGCGGCGCTTGAATTCTTCGTCAGCGGTGAGGGCGCCGGGCCAGAGCGTCTTGTTCAGCTTTTCCAAAATCTCTTCGTCCCAGGTGAAGCCGTAATCGGTCATGTTGGGCGTCGGGACTTTGTATTTATCAGACAGCCCCATCCCTTCAAAGGGAAAATTCTTGACCCAATCGTGATGAAAAGCGATGGCGCCGTTGTCGGGATTGACCGAAACCAGACCGTGGGTCGTGCAATTGGCATCGGTAATTTTGAATTTGCTGCGCAGGATAGCAGTCAATAACCGGCCCGAAATGATCTGCCCTTCGGTGAGTGTTTCTTCGAGCGTGTTGGTTTGCGAAGACTCAAAGGCAACGCCGATAAAGCTTTCGTTCAACCCGATGTAAACATATTGTTGATCGGCCCAAAGCGAATAGCCCGCGTGATTGGCCGTCTGGTCGTCACGCACAATGCGGAAGATTTCGCCAAAGCGGTCAATCAAATAGTTATAGGATTTTCCCGGCTGAATCGTGTACTTGATCAGGTTCTTGGAGCGGTTCTGAATGGACGAACTGTTGTCCTGCTCAAACTTAAGTTGCTCGCCTTCGGTGGTGTGATAAACGATGCCGATGGGTGTGCCGCTGACTTCTTCAGTGGCGGCTTCAGAATTACGCGGGATCAGGTAATAAGCGCGCGGATGATTATCAATCTCATACTCGGTGTTGATGCGCGCGTTATTGCTATAACGTTCGTATTTACCCTCGATGCGTTCGACCAGCCAAGTCTTTTCGGCGTTGTAACGATCCAGTGTCCCGGTAACAGGCGGCTTGGCCTGCTGTTGTCCATTGGCATTTACGACAATCGTCTTGCCCGGCTGGCCCAAGCGTTGCGCCACGTACTGCCCAGTTTTCATGACGCCCGAATACAACCCGAACAGCAGCAGCCCCGCCAGCACAACGCCGACGGCATAGAGGGCGTGGCGCGCCTGATAGCAAAAGAAAAAGGCCTTGGCCTTAAACGGCATTTCGACCTGTTGCAAGCGGGCGCGTTGCTCAGACGGCAGGCTGCTCATCACGGCGCGAATCTCTTCCAGAATCGAACTGTAAAGGCGCGCTTCCATTATCCAGTTATAAAAAGGCGTTTTTTCGAGGAATTTGAAGCGTTGCAGTGATTGCCGGAGTTCTTCCTGGCGGCTGGCTTGTTTGGCGAGCGTGGTATGCAAAAAACGCAGGCGGGCCGAGGGATTGTCGAAGAGCTTGGCATAACGCTCCACGACCTGGGCGTAGATCGCATCGGTGGGTTTGCGATTGCTGCTGATGGGGGGTTGCTGCACTGCCACTGCCTTGCTCTGATGACTACAGCGGGGAACCAAGCGGCTAGCGCCCCGTTCCCCGCTTCAATTTTTGCAATAATGCCCGTGAAGCTCAGTTCACCGGCGTGACCAGGAAATCCTGCACCAAACCACGGCCCCGCAATTGACTGGCATATCCGGCGGCCTGTTCACGCGAGACAAAGCGGCCCACCTGCACGCGGTGCCAGGTGCCGCGGCCGGGGATATTCGCCGAAACGATGCGCGCGTCAACGCCCGCTGTTTTTAACCGGCTGACGCGATCATCGGCCTGGGCGCGGTCATTGAATGAACCGACCTGCAACGTAATGCCGCCGCGATTCGGCGTGGGCGGCACGCCCGTGTTTTCGGGTTTGGCCGCGTCGGGTTTGGCCGCTTCCGGTTTCTTCACGGTGGTGGTTTCCGGCTGCAAGACTTTGGGCGCGGGCGTAATGACGGTGACCGGCGGGACGACTTTTTCGGACTTGGGTTGCGTCGTCACCGGTTTGGTCTCAGTGCCCGAAGGCCCGGCGGGCGGTTTATCCCCATCTGGTTTGTTGGGATTCGTTACCGCAGCAATGTCGCCTTTGGCCGATTCATCCGCTTTGGTCTGTTCGCTCGCGGTCTCAGCATCCGCCGGTTTGACGGGCGGTTTGCGCGTCCCCACCGGGCTGAACAGCGAATAGGCGATAAACAGCAACCCCAACGCCGCCGCCACGATTATGACCGTGCGAAACAGTGAATTCTTTTTGGCGAAGCCGGAAGTAGTTGGAATGCCAGGATCGGTCGAATCTTCGGGCAACACCGGCCAGCCCATGAATTCCGGTTCGGGCGGCACGCCATAGCTGGGGCTGTCGAAACCCGGTTCGGCCACGTTGCCGCCGCGATATTGTTGCCCGCCACCCGCGTAAGGATCATTCGGCTGGTATTGTTCGTGGGCGCCAGGCATACCGCCCATGCCCATTTGATATTGCTCGGGCGCGTTCCGCTGATTGCCGGGCATGCCGTAATCGGGCGTCGCGAAAACGTCTTCAAAGGCCGGGGCCGCTTCGTTCGGTTGATAGCTTTGCGGCTGTTGCACCGTCGTGCGCGGAATATCGAGCACGTCGTCAAAATCGTCATCAATCCGCGTGGCATAGACATCCTGGTCGGCCCGATCAGCCCGATCTGGTTGTTGTGCGACCGGCGCGGTCGGATAGTTCGCGCCGGAATAGTTCTGTGTCGGGTAATTCGAGCCCGCATAGTTGCCGCTGGGATAGCCGCCCGCGTCGGCAGCCCCACCCCCATAGCCCGGCGCCGGGTAACTGGCCGTACGCCTGCCGCCGTTGTCATAGCTGCCGCTCGTACCAGCGCCACCGCCAAAGCTGCCATCATCAAAATTGGTGCTATAGGTGTCATAGCCGCCCACACCCGCTTCAGGCCGCACCTCGATGATCGTGGCACAACGCGCGCAGACGACGCGGCTTGAATCGGCCTGATTTTCAAACTGGCATTTAGGGCAAGTCACTCTCATGGGTTCTCACTTCCGTTGTGGTTATAGTTGTAGCCGTCTTCAGTCCCCAGTAACGTCCGCTCAGTAACTTCAGCAAAGACGGCCAGCGTTGAAATGCCCTTTCGCTTTAACAACCTCAGGCAACCTTGGTCAAACTTGGGATGCGGGCTGCCGGTTAGGTGCGAGTGGGTCGCGCGCGAGATGTGCTCCTGAACACTGGAAGGACTGGCCGGTTCAGCGGGGCGAGCACCGGGCCGGATCGTTTGGGGCAACACCCGTAACCGCTCGAATCAATGCTTCACAGTAAAAACAGCAAACGCGTAAGTTACGCACGCCGCGCGGATTGTAGCTTGGTCGGTGTATGCAGGCAAGCCAATAAGTGGCAGGAAGATAATGGGGTTAGGTGGCAAGCAAGCGCGTTGCGCGACGGCTGACAGACCGCTGGAGGCTTGATTACAGCGGCCTGCCACCCGTTTCTTGGGGATAGCTGGTCGTTCAGCGCAGCCACCAGTGCCTGCGCCAATCAAATGGAGTTGCCGGATTGAAGAATGCAGCATTGCCACCCGGCTGTGATTTACCGGGTGCTTTCAGTTCAACACTGCCGTCTGGTCTGGCGCTGGCGGGGCGGATTAATCTGGCCGCAGCCCAATCGGCGTGATCCTGTTCGCGGTTGCCGTTCCCGGTCAAAACCAGCAGACGCAACTCGCGTTTGCCGGCGACGTTCAGGTTGACCTGTTTGGCCGGCTGATAGCCATAGACCATGCCGCTGTCATAAAGCTGCTCGCCATCCGCCAAGACCTGAAACACAACCGAGCCGCGTGCCCCGACCTCGTCATCCACGCCGACATCCGCCTGAAAGCGGTCGTATTGCCCATCCAAGGCGTAGCGCAATTCCGAAAGCGCGTGCACGCCCAGGCCTTTGGGATATTGCACGCCGTTGATCGTCAGCACCCGCCCATCGCGCGCGGCCGCTTCGCCATTGCTCAGATCACGTTCCACCGGCCCCCAGCCGTTGGCTTGGTAAGTCGTCGCCAGATCGCTCAAGTAAACCTGCGTCTCAACTGCCACTGGCGCCACCGGTTTGTATTGCGCGATCAAGGTGCGCGGGCCGTCTTCGATGGTCAGGGTATGGGTGCGCGCGCCGCCGGTTGACCAGGCGCTGAATTCATAGCCGTTCTGGCTGGCGGGCGCGCTCAGGTCGCGTTTGGAATTGGTGATGGTCGCCACCGTGAAAGGCGTGGTGTAAGCCGCTCCGCCATAATTGATCTGCAAGCCGCTCGGCACGGTATCGAAGGTGTAACGCACCGTGAATGGCCGCACATCCATGCATTTGGCCACCGAGGCCGCGCCCAGCGTGTCGTATGCCACCGCGCAAATTTCGTAATAGATGTTGTCGCCGTGATCATCGGCAATAAAAGCGCCGGTCGAACCTTTGTGTGAGGCTACGTCGAAATGCACGTGCTCGTTGTGGTGCAACAGCACTTTGTATTCCGTCAGGTAGGAAACATCTCCGTCCTCAGGATCGCTGGCGGTGACGCTGAAACCCACTTGCTCGCCGCTGTAATAGGTGGATTGCGGCCCGGGCGAAGTGAACACAAACTCCGGGCGGCTGTTGCCGACGATGATTTCGAGTTGCGCGCTGCCCGCGCCCCCTTGCGAATCGGTCACGGTCAACGTCGCGGTGAACCGCCCATCGCGCGTGTAAACGTGTTCCGGCTCGGCTTGCGTCGAATTGCCGCCATCGCCGAAATCCCAGGCGTAAGACATCGCTTGCCCGTCGGCATCGGACGAACCGCGGCCCGAAAATTTCACCGTCAACGGGGCCGCGCCGCTGGTCACATCCGCGGCAATGTCGGCCTCCGGCGCGCTGTTGCCGTTCGGCACATAACGAATGCGGCGAATCTCGCTGATCATGCCCAACGCCACGTAATACAGATTGCCATCCGACCCGAAGGTCACCTGCGCCGGCCCGCCCCGGTCGGCCACGCTCGCGGCAAAATCGTGGACGGTCGCGCGGCCCTCGGCGTCAAAGGTCGCAAACTTGATCCAGTTGCGGCTGTAATCCGAGATGAACAGCGCATTGCGATATGGCGCCGGCCAGGCGGTGCCCGCATAGAAACCGCCCGCCGCCGCCGAAGCCGAAATCAAAAAATGCTGATACGCATAAGCGGGCGCCTGCACGGCGTCTTCGCCTTCCGCGTAAAGTTGCTGGCAGCGTTGCAGCGTGCCGCCGTTATTGGCGTATTGCCCCTGGCGCGCGCTCCCCTGATCGCCGCCCTCGTAACAAGGCCAGCCGAAATTCTTGCCGTTGCCGACGTTGATCTCTTCCCACGTCGCCCAACCGACATCGCCCGTGTATAGCACGCCCGTGCGCGGATGCACCGTGAAGCGGAACGGATTGCGCAAGCCGTAGCTCAACACCTTCGAGCGATTGCTATCGGCCTCGCCGTCCCAAAACGGATTGTCGCGCAGCCCCCGTCCGGTCAGCGGATCGAGCCGGAAAATCTTGCCCGCCATGCTGTCGAGTTCGAGCGCCCGCAACGCGCGCGGATCAGCCGTCGTGTAACCGGCCCCGTCACCAGTGCCCACATAAAGCTTGCCGTCCGGCCCAAACGTCACCGTGCCGATGCTGTGTGTGTCGGCATCCGAAGGCACGCAATCCCGCACAAAGCCCGCACCGTTGCCGCACGCCGGATGCTCTGTATCATCGAGGTTGCCCACATTGCCGCTATTTTCCAGCGTGCTGTTCGTCCCCAGTATCACCACGCGGTTGGCATCGCCCGTGGCCGCGACATAAGGGTTCTCGGCCTGCGCCGTCACGCGCAACAAACGGCTGACGCGCGCGCCCACGCCATCCTTCGGCGCGCCCGGCGGATCATAGGTGTAGAGCAAATAAACGTAGGGCGTGCGCGGGAAATCAGGATGCGCGGCCACGCCCAACAAGCCGCGATCCCCGAGGCTATTCACATCGTCCTGCACATCAATGAACGGCGCCGCCAGCAACGCCCCTTGCCGCCACACGCGCACGACGCCGCGCTTTTCGGCAATAAAGACGGTGTTGCCCGGCGCAAAGGCGATGGCCGTCGGCAAGACCAAGCCGGTACCGATGAAGCTTTCGTTGATGAAGCCCGGCGGGACTGTGGGCGCGGCAGCAACGCTTTTCACGCCGGATTTAGCGTGCACACCGGCCAGACCGGCCAGTAGGGCTAACGTCAGAAACAGGCTCACCAACACCGTGCGCATAAAACTCTCCCGAACATTTAGTTGCAGAATGCGGACGGCGTTAGGCCAATGGGCTGCAAGACGAAGGATGGTAGAACTTACGGACAAGCGTATTCACACACACCAATCACCATGCCGGACACCGGTTGGACGCTAATTTTGGAGGGGTACGAACAAGCTGCTTCAGCCTCGGTTTCACTCAGTCAAAGCCGCCGCGTTTGGACGAACGCAAATGCTGCTCGCTGTCTATCTAGCCAAACCGATTGTCAAAGCAGGAAAGATGTTTTGGGTTTACGCCCAAGAGTGCACGCAGCGGAAAAACGTTACGACGCGCAAAATGACTGTCAATACAGGCGATTCACCAATTACGGCCAGCTTCCTCGCAAACGGCATCGCACAGCCAGCACGCCTGACCGGGCAAACGTAGCGTACCCGCCAGAGCCTGACACTCACGACCGGCACGGCAAATACCAAGCTTTTCTTTAGAACTGACGCACAAAAGCATGGAGTTCAGGGTTGAGCCTGTGTTGGAGGTTATTAACACAGGCTGAAGGCTTAACTCCATTGTTTTGTGCGTCAGTTAAAAATAAAAGCTTGGTATTTTGCGTTCGCGGGGTGAGTGTCAGGCTCAGGCGGGT
>JANOWX010000106.1:0-2444 GCA_031418175.1 Acidobacteriota bacterium
CGCTTCCGTCTCGCCATCGCCACTCAACACCTGATCCAACGTCACGATGTCGAAGTACGCCGCGATGCGATTGACCGGCTGCGTCAAGTCCGGATGCGGATAAAACCCGGCGTCGAGCAAGGCGATGGTCACGCCCTTGCCGGTGAATCCGGGCACGGCATTCAGCCGCACCGGCGTCGGGATGACGCCAAAGCGATTGGGTTGATGGTTGTGTTCGTGCGGTTGAAAGGCAATTGCGGTTGCGGCAGTGGTCATCGGGATTCACGCTCTTGGTTAATCGTTTGCACGGCATCAACGCCGCACGTTACGTGTGAATAATCCCGAAAGGGCTGCAAGCTATTCCCGCCGTTGTTAGGCGGCACAGTGTCGGCACCGATACGGCGCGCTGATAAATGCTTCGGCATCCTTGCTTGCTGAAAAAGAACCCGCGCCGTCTTCCAAATGTTATGCAGCGGTAATGGGCAATTGGGCGGCGTCTTGGGCGAAGTGATCCCGTAAATCTTCGACAAGCTGGATGCGTTCGGCAACGCTCAGTTGCAACAGTTCAGGGGTCAAGTGGTTTGTCATAACAGTTCTCCATACCGCCGCTAAGGTAGCCAACTCATTTGCAAGGACGGAGCTTTGGGTTTCTTTCGAGCGGGTCGTTCATCAGGGACGGTGAGCGCGCCGGCCCTGCGCAATTCCTCGTCAGTGATTATCTGGCCGGCGCAGACCTGTTCAAGTAACTCGGCCTGTTGTGGTTCAAGCTCAATCAACCTACCCAGCACGTTCAGCACGTTGATGAGTTCCGTCGTGTATTCCGCCAGCCAATGCGCGGGTTGAAGCTCGCCCAACTTTGAAGGCGGCCGGCGGTCGCCGATGAGGGGCCGCTCGCGGTTGGCTTTGCGGTAACTGAACCATTGCCGCAGCACCTGCTTGCCTGAAACCTCGTAGCTCCAAATTTGCGGCGTGACCCGTTCGACATACCCGCTGCCAATCAGCAAGCGCTGGTTGGCTTCGTCGTATTCGATGGCGTCGGGCAGCGTGCCGACGGCAACCGGGATTACGCCTTTCGTTGAAATGCGTGGAGCGGCATTCGCAGGCAAGCGTGGCGGGCGGGCCGGACGGCCTTGTTCTTCGTCAACGAATCGTTCGCCGAACGTGTGCAGCCAAATCACCGTGCGGCCCAAGTCAACGGCGGCGGCAAACTTGGCAGCATCAGCCGTCAGTGGAATTCGTAGACCGGGCTGCACGAGTTCGGTTTGAAAGCGCGCCGTGAAAGCGGGATGCGCAGCGATACCGGCAAGGTAAGCAAACAACTCTTCGGCGCTCACCTCGCGCTGATAACGCCGCTTGAGATGTGCCAGCAAGTGGGCAGGAATGTTTGGCTCGTCGGCTCCGCCATCGTGCCAGAGCGGGAAAGCGCGCCCGCCTCGTCCGTTGTAATGATGAAGATCGGGCAGCAAGGCGGTGAACGTGAGCGCAGGCCCAACGGTCGGTGATCTATCACTGGGAGCCGTCATATACACCTGATGTTCCGAATACATCTGCCACAACTCAGGATTAGGCTGATTGATCAGCCGGTTGTCGGGAATGATCCATTGCCGATCAAACGAACGAAACCCGTAAGGAATGGGCGGAGCACAAGACCGCCGGTCGTTGGCAACAGATGTCGTCCGCGCTTCATAACCGGGCAGCCCGCTCTTCACAATCTTTTGGCTGTGTTTGTCGCCGGGTTTCCCGCCGCGCAAATGCGGATGAAACAAGTCTTCCTTTTTGTCGGCTGGCGCGTTGATGAGCGTTTGCCAGCGTTGCTTCAGGGATTCAGCGTCGGGGGCGATGATCCAGGTGCGACCTGGCATCACGCCGGAGCCGTTGTATGTGAACAGGTCAGTCAGCGCCGGATAAGTTGGCCACGCGCCTTTCGCGGCGGGCAAAAACGGCGCGCGCCAATCCGTTGAGCATTTCGCCCAGCCCTTGCCGTCGAGCGTCAGCTTGACCAACGCCTTAAATTTGTCTTGCCGGTGTGCGGCAGGCAGCGCGCGGAAATACACTTTGGCGGGCGTATCCGGCTGGGTTCCCTTCGGACGCGAAGCCAGCACGATGCAAACGGGTTGTTGCACGCCTTCAAAGATGCGCGTGTTGACTTCGGGTTGGTGGCCTTCGGGCGAACAATCAATCACCCAGATTTCATCGGCGGTGCGGCGCAGGTAATCGCGCATCTTCTGGAAGCCGTCACCGTTCAGAAAGCCCGCTACTGTGATGAAACAAACGAGCCCCCGGTCGGCTTGCGGGTCGTGATCGAAGACCTTCCACGTCGCCCAGCGCCAAAAATAAATATACAGGTTGCGCAAGTGCTTCGCGTGCGTGCCGACGCCCCAAGCGGCGGGCGGCATCCATGCGCTGAGCGGCGCAGGTTCCGGCGAATTCTTGCTGCCGGATTCGATCCAGCCGCCCAGGCCTTT